>JBBPYO010000288.1:0-10369 GCA_038199845.1 Flavobacteriales bacterium | reverse complement strand
TCATCTACTTTGTAGGTTTCTATAAGATAGATGCCTTTCCAGAGAGGTAAAAAACTAATTTTTCCTTTTGCGTCTGAAAGGATAGTTTTGGACCAACCATTAGATGCAAAAAACGTTACTGGTGCTTCTGCAACAGGTTCACCTTTATCCAAAACTGTAAAAGATAAATCGCTATTCGCTTTATTTTTTGCGGAAGCTGAAGTTATTGATAGACCATCAGCTGCGGGCATATTTGAAGATGCAGTGCCTACATTAACCGTTGCCGAAGCATTGAACTGATATTGAGTAGCATCAAAAGTTTCTGCCACATCATGATAAATGGCCAGTTGATATGCACCATTTAAAGATGGGGTGAAAGCCGCGGTAAAATGATTATCATTAGGAGTTACCACCAATTGTTTTTTGTTTCCATCTGGTTGAATCAACCAAAGTGAAAATGCCGTAGTATTAGACCACCAGTCTTTAAGTTGTTCTTTTTTGCCATCTGCTGGTTCTGCATAAAAGATGGTTATTTCATGGGATTTTCCTTTGGTAGCCGTAGTTTCGGTTTTGATAAAAAGCGCGTGCGCGGAAGAAAAGGCAATGTTTCCAATAATAAATAAACAGAGGAATACTAGTGATTTGGTTTTCATAAATTTAGAATTTAATTACGCTGCAAGTTTACTAAATTTATTTAGATTAAATATTGATAGTGTAAAATTTGATTTAAATTTTATAAATAGATCTCGAATTGAATCTTCGTAAAGTCTCCTAATAGCGTGATGCATTTTCCCCGAAAGTCGTCTGTTTTGCTTACTTCCAAACCGGTCTTCCCACCATAAGGGCAGACAGATCTACTTCATCCCTAACGCGAAATTCGTTTTTAATCAACAGGTTTATTTTGATCAGTTTGAAGTTTCGATGGATATTATTATGTCCAATTATTTAAATGATTTATCTTATAATCACGGTATTTTTTAACCCAATCAAGCTGTTTTTCGAATATTCCTACCGATTTCCAGAATTGCCCAAGTAAATCGACCGCTCTTTGAAAAGGAAGTATTCAGCATATATAGAAATTCTTTAGACTAATTACGGTTTACAAACGTCATATTCAATTTTTAGAAATGAAAAGTGAACTTCAATTTTGAATTTAGTTAAACATTAAATTAGGGAATAGCACTTTCACTTATGTGATTTTTGGAAAAGTTTCCAGATTAGGCGTTTTTTTAAAACTCTGCTCTTAATAAATAATTACTAACTATTTGTTTGCATAAATATAGTGCAGTCAGACTTTCCATACAGTCGCTACAATAAAGGTATTACCGTTTGTGGTGTGAATGGTTGATATGCGGTTTTTAAATATGATCGTAACTATATGATCAAAACCTTTTTGATGGCGATTTGGGCCGTGGTTTCGTGAAAATTACATCTTGGAGTGTTGTTTATAGTATTATTGACAATTCTATTTAATAAACCGCTATTTATTGGTGGAAAGCTGCTATTTTCGTACTAAAATTGGAGAATTATGGCAGGAAATAGCTTTGGCACTTTATTCAGACTTACCACTTTTGGGGAATCCCATGGGGAAGCAATTGGTGGGATTATAGATGGATGTCCGGCAGGAATAACAGTAGATCTAGAACTTGTAGAGCGCGATATGCAGCGACGTCGTCCAGGACAATCGGCTATTGTCACCCAGCGTAAAGAGCCCGACAGTGTGCAATTTTTTTCTGGAATTTTTGAAGGGAAGACAACCGGTACGCCCATTGGTTTTCATATTGTGAACACAAACCAAAAATCAAATGATTACGGTCATATTAAAGATACATACAGACCTTCACACGCTGATTATACATATGATCAGAAATACGGCGTGCGCGATTATAGGGGTGGTGGTCGTTCGTCCGCCAGAGAAACTGCTTGTCGTGTCGCCGCAGGTGCCATTGCCAAACAATTACTCAAGGATGTAAAAATAAATGCCTTTGTAGACTCGGTGGGTGATATTCGGATGGATACTCCTTATCAAGAACTGGATTTTGACAAAATTGAAAGTAATGACATTCGTTGTCCAGATCCTGTTTTTGCTAAAAAAATGATAACCCGAATTAAAGAAATTAGAAAACAGGGCGATACCATTGGCGGAACCGTGATGTGCGTGCTGCAAAACGTGCCTGTAGGTCTTGGCGAACCTGTTTTTGATAAACTACATGCGGAGTTGGGCAAGGCCATGCTTTCCATTAATGCGGTGAAGGGTTTTGAATACGGAAGTGGTTTTGAAGGAGCAAAAATGAAAGGAAGCGTCCATAATGATCTATTTAATAAAGATGGGAGCACAAAAACCAATCTAAGTGGTGGTATTCAAGGCGGAATAAGTAATGGTATGGATATTTATTTTCGGGTAGCTTTTAAGCCTGTAGCTACGATTATGCAAAATCAACCCACAATTGATAAAGAAGGAAACGAAACCGAAATGCAGGGTAAAGGGCGACATGATCCCTGTGTGGTGCCACGTGCGGTGCCCATTGTGGAGGCAATGGCCGCACTTGTAATCGCAGATTATCTTCTAATTAATAAAACCTCAAAAATATAAAATTGGGAAAATGGCAAATATTAGGTAAAAATACTTTTTAGTAAAGGTAAAAATACTTTTTAGTAAAGGTAAAAATACCTAAATTTATGGAAATGTATTGATTATGAAAAGCAGAGAGAATTATTTACTTTCAGATAAATTACCAGATCAAGTCAATGAAGTGGCTGTTTTGAGCTATTTAACTACAGAAACCGTAAGTATTTCCTCGCTAGATGCCCTTCGGGAAATGGCTTTTTTTAATGAGATAGAAATAGCAGACTGGCTTAATATAAATGTCAAGACGTTGCGTAATTACAAAAACAAAAACACAGCTATAAAAGAGTATGTTCAAGAAAAAATAGTGATTTTATTAGCACTTTTTAAGCATGGCAAGTCGGTTTTTGGTGAATTTAAGGCTTTTTCGATGTGGCTTGATACAGAAAATTTCTTTTTTGACAACAAGAAACCAGCGTCTTTTCTCACTACCTTTAGCGGAGTTCTGTTCATTGATGATCGTCTTGCAGCCATAGAGCATGGAGATAATGTGTAAACTTCTATAAATTATGGAGGTTTTTAAAATTACCACTGCCAAATATGCCGATACGCTCAGCGCTTCTGGTAGGCCCAACCGTTGGAACAATAAAGGTGAATTTGTGATTTATGCCGGAAGCAGCAGGTCCCTTGCCACACTTGAGCTTATCGTGCATCGCAGTGGCATTCAACCTTCAGTTAAGTATAAAGTTGTGGTAATTTCAATTAGTGATGATAGCGACCTTTATAAAACTTTGAGTACAAGGCAGCTGCCCGCCAACTGGAAAAACATTATCGCTTACCCCAGTTTACAGCAATTGGGTTCATGTTGGTACAAAAATCAGGAAAGTTTAGTTCTAAAAGTCCCATCGACAATAATTCCTTTCGAATTTAATTACATTTTAAATACTGCCCATCCTTCATTTACCGACCATGTGCGCTTGGTGCGTAATGAACTTTATTTTTGGGATGAACGTTTGCCACTTTGAAAAAGTTGGTTATTTTGCCTACCGATTCAAATATTCTTCAGGAAAGATCGATTTTGAGTATTTCAAGACCAATATTTTCATTTCAGGAATACTAATATCCAATTTTTTGCTCTCAGCACATTGAGAAAATTCTTTTCGCTGGGGGTGAATTAAAAAACATATATGAAAAAAATAGCATTGCACTGGCAGATCATTATCGGTCTCTTTCTGGGTATTATTTGGGCTTTATTATCCAGCCAATTGGGTTGGAGCGAGTTTACCATAAACTGGATAGCTCCTTTTGGAACGATTTTTATTAATTTACTCAAGTTGATTGCCGTGCCTCTGGTACTTTTTTCAATCATTAATGGTGTGGCAAATATAGGAGATCCATCCAGTCTGGGCCGTATGGGAGGTAAAACGCTTTTAGCATATTTACTTACGACAATACTTGCCGTTACTCTTGGTTTAGTTTTGGTAAATCTTATTAAGCCGGGCAATCTGGTAGATGAAAATACTAGAATAGATAACCGTATAGGATATGAAATCTGGGCGTCTTCGCAAAATTTACAGATAAAGGACGGTATTAATTATCTGCAGGATCCAAAATTTATGGATCGCGCAAAAAATATCACAGATTTATCTAAAAAGGAATTGAATGATGCAGCGGTAAATGATAAAATGGCTACAGCAAATCAATCTGAAGAATCTGGCCCGTTGCAGCCTCTTGTAGACATGGTTCCAGAAAATTTCTTTCAGGCCCTGGGTGATAACGGCATGATGCTACAAGTTATTTTCTTCGCGTTATTTTTTGGTATAAGTCTTTTATTTGTACCCAATGAAAAATCGGCGCCCATTACCAAAGCGGTAGACGGCATCATGGAGATCTTCCTGAAAATGGTAGATATTGTAATGCGTGCCGCCCCATTCTTTGTTTTTGCCCTTTTAGCTGGTGTCGTTGGTAAAATGGCGGGTGATGATGTAGGTAAAGTCTTGGAAATCTTCAAGGGTTTGAGTTGGTATTCACTCACAGTTGTACTTGGATTGGCATTAATGATTTTTGTCATTTATCCTCTTATATTCAAGATATTTGTTCGTGCGGTATCATATTTTGGTTTTTTCAGAGCGATGGGTCCCGCACAGATGTTAGCCTTTTCCACTTCAAGCAGTGCCGCCACTTTACCGGTAACTATGGAATGTGTGGAAGATAATCTGGGTGTAGATAAAAAAATAACCAGTTTTGTGCTTCCTATTGGTGCCACTGTAAATATGGATGGTACGTGCTTATACCAGGCTGTAGCGGTTGTCTTTTTAGCACAGCTTCACATGGTAGATCTTACCATAGGGCAGCAGCTTACTATTGTCCTTACCGCTACGTTAGCTTCTATTGGTTCGGCAGCAGTGCCCAGTGCAGGTCTCGTAATGCTCATTATCGTATTGCAATCAGTGGGGCTCAATCCAGCTTGGATCGGGATTATTTTGCCTGTTGATCGTATACTTGATATGATGCGCACAGTGGTAAATGTTACCGGTGACGCAACTGTTTCTTCGGTAATTGCAAAAGGGGAGGGGCTTTTTAATTATAGTGAGAGAAAAAATGTAGATAAGGCTTTTGATGTGGAAGAAAAGTAGCAGATAATCGGCTTATTTGATAAATAGAGCGAATTAGTTGAAAATCATGAGTTTAGTGAATTGTTAATGGCTACATTCAAAATCCAGATTTACCTTTATTGATTTTTAACCTACGCATGTTTCAAAAAACAGCGTATGAAAAAATTTACTTTACTTTTATTATTTCTTAGTACAATTACGCTCGCTCAGGTAGGTATAGGAACCACAGAACCCAGTGGTGCCGCCATGCTTGAAGTGAGTAGTTCGTCAAATGATGTGGATTATAAAGGGTTTATGCCTCCCCGTGTTTCCATTGAACAGCGTGATAAAATTGAGACGAGAGCAAAAGACATAGGTCTTTTGGTTTTTGTAAACGACATATCTCAAGCGACTCAATGTTTACAGATATGGAATGGTATCGCGTGGCAAGATGTGTACTGTATTGAAGATATAGCTTTTTCCAATATCGTTCAGAATTTTGACAGTGGAAATACGTGGACCTATTCATCTGACATTCCTTTTTTTGAAAGTTCAACTGGAATATATGGAATTACGGATGTAAATACCTTAGACGATATTATTACACTTACCAATAATTTCTTGGGTTTAAATGATCTCAATAATGGAGATAATGGAACTGGCGATTACGCAACGATTACTTTTGACCCCGTTGATATTTCCTCCTTGCCCAACGGTGCTACCGTATCTTTTAATTATGATTTTTTTGAATTTGATGGTGGTGACGCCTGTTTTTATACAATTGTAATTGACGGTGTTGATCAAGTAGAAGAGCTACTTTTTGAAGGTGGCTCAGAGAGTGAAGGACTTTCTTTGGACGGTGTAGTTTCTGAGATTATTCCGGCTGGAACATTAACAGTTGCACTACGCGTAAGGATTAAGCAAAACGGTGGCGATGATTCCGCAGGTTTTGACAATTTTACGGTTTCGGCAAACTAGTCTAATAAATGACTTAAATCAGTCAATTTTTGGATGGAAAAGGTCGGTTTTTGAGCTAGTGGATAGATAAATTTTCCCGGTCGTTGCACGAAGCATGTCTGCAAGCCTGCACGCTGTGCTCCGGTAATATCCCAACCATGTGCAGCCACGAGCATAGCGTTCTTTTTCTCGGTATTCATCACATTTAAAACATGCGCATAAGTCTCAGGCTGTGGTTTATATTTTTGCACCGCGTCAACACTGTAAATCCCAGTAAAAAGATGGTTTATTTTAGCGAAATGTAATTGATCCTTGACCGTTCTTAAACTCCCGTTGGTAAGTGCGGCAAGTTCAAAACCTTGAGCTGCCAACTTTTCTAAACCTTCAGCAACATCCGCGTGCGGTGGCAATTCTTTAATGGTTACAAGAATTTCTTTAATGGCATCATCACTTATATTTTTGCCCAGTTGCTGCGAAAACATTTTTAAAGTTGCTTGGCCAATTTCATTAAAATCCGCATAATTCTGGGATGTAGTTTCTACTAGAGAATAGTGCAAGAGCATCTGAAACCAAAGTTGAAAGGCAAATTTTTCACCCAGAGACTCATTTATTTTCTTCTCAAGAGGGGCGAGATCAAGTAAAGTTTCATTGACGTCGAAGATCAATAAAGTGGGTTTTTTGTTCATTTTCTGGACTATTTTGGCAGTTTTAAATACATTTCAGTTTAAAAATTTAGACTTCAATTCTGGATCTGGAATCATACAGCTTTCCTTTTTTCCAAACCAGCGGTAGCGGTTTCTCGCAATAAAATCATAAACACCATTGCGTAAGAATTTCGGTAAAATCAGAAAGCCAGTCAGTAGTGAATAAGCGCCATTTAAATCGTGTGCTATATGTAGGGCCGCGCTTGATTTAATATATGCCTTTCTGTCCGAAATTAATACTATAGAATCTGTATTCACCGGATCTATATGGAATTTTTTAAGCAATTCGCTTCCAAGATCGCTTTGTAAGGAAGCGAAGCGAAAAGCATCTTTTTTATCCCTTTTTATGATAAATGTTATAGCGCTGTTGCACAGGTTGCAGACCCCGTCAAAGAGGATAATTTTTTTATCAAAATTCACCGGATTTTCTACCATCTAAGTCAACTTTATTTCTTGGCCGCTTGTACCAGTTCAAGTTTATCTACGTCCACATTTGTAGTGAACATTCCGTAGTTTACAATCGCTTTGCCTTTTTCAATATCATCGATGCTTCCTACCGCATGACCATCTGGAAGGCGGACGCGATCACCAACTTTAAGCGCTACTTTTGGTTTTGCTTCTTCCGCTTTTTGCTTTTTATATTTCTCTGTTTTTTTCTCCTGGCGGATAGCTTCTACTTTTTTCTCAGCTTCCTGTTTTATAGCAGCGGCTTTTGCCTTCTCGGTGCGTTTTTGTTTTAAATTTTGGTTTTTGCGCTTCGAATTTTCAATCTGAACCACCTTATAAAGTTCGTCAAGAAGTTCTTTTTTCTTTTTATCGTTGTGAAACTTTTCACTGATATCGTTTAATTTTTGGCCTAAATAAATCAAACGCTGATTACTATCATAAAGTTCCTGATAGCTTTCCAGTTTGTCCTGAATGCGCGCATTGGTTTTATCAAGCTCCTGCTTTTTCTGTCTGGCTTCATGTTCGGTTTCTTTTAGAGCAGTAGTTGTTTTGGCTAATTTGCTCCGTTCTTTTTGTAGATCGGCAATACTTTTGTCAAAGCGTATTTTGCCTCGTTCAACTTTCTTTTTGGATCGATTGATCAGCGAAAAGGGAATACCGTTTTTTTGTGCCACTTCAAACGTAAAAGAGCTTCCAGCCTCGCCCAAGTGCAGTTTATAAAGCGGTTCTAGCGTTCCCGCATCAAAGAGCATATTTGCATTGGTAATTTCTTCCGTCTCATTTGCCATCATTTTTAAGTTGGCATAATGGGTTGTGATAATTCCATAACTTCCGCGTTCATAAAAAACTTCCAGAAAGGTTTCAGCCAAAGCGCCGCCTAACTCGGGATCACTTCCCGTACCAAATTCATCAATGAGAAAAAGAGTACGCTCGTCACAATTCCGCAGGAAATAATTCATGTTTTTCAACCGATAACTGTACGTACTCAGGTGATTTTCTATGCTTTGGTTATCACCTATATCCGTCAATATTTTATCGAAAAAACAAAAACGGGAATACTCATGAACTGGAATTAACAATCCGCTTTGCAGCATCACCTGTAAAAGGCCCACGGTTTTTAACGTAATACTTTTACCACCCGCATTGGGGCCGCTGATAACGATAATGTGGTTTTTTTCGTCCAGACTAATGTCTTGCGGAAAGGTTTTTTGGTTTCTTTTTTGATTATTCAACCAGAGCAGCGGATGGTAAGCGTCTTTGAGATGCAGTTCGCGATCTTCGCTTATTTTGGGCAACGTGGCGTTAAGTTTTTTGGCATATTTGGCTTTCGCCGAAATCACGTCTACCGTGCTCAACAGACGTTGATATTCCTTTAAAAGCTCCTGAAAAGGCATAATAAACGTCGTTAGAGCCTTTAAAATCCGCTTTATTTCCTCTTTTTCCTCATATTGTAAATTATTGAGCTCACGCTGATGATTCATAGTCGCTTCTGGCTGAATGTAAACGATGCTACCGGTTTTTGAATTGCCCAATATCGATCCTTTTACCTTACGTCTGTGCATTGCGCTTACGGCAAGAACACGTACGTTGTCTACAATAGATTCGCGGATTTCATCCAGATAGCCATATCCGGAATATTGCGAAAGTGCAGAAGCAAAGCTGGAATTAATTTTGCCACGGGTATGGTTAATAGTCGTGCGCGTTTGTTGCAAAAGGGGAGAAGCATCATCACGAATCTCGCCAAAACGGTCTACCACTTTATTGATTTGATCCGTAATTTCGGTGGTGTACTCCGTGTCGCTAATAGTTAGATAAAGACTGGGATAAATTTCCCTGAATTTTTTGAAGAAAACGAGATGCGCATTTGCGGTTGCAGATAGTCCACCGATTTTTCTGAAACTCCCCAGTTCCAACGTATAATCTTCAATCTGCAGCATTTTGAGTTCGTAATCTATCGCATCAAATCCATGATTGGGAATAGGTTGCTCCTCATATTGAGATTTTATATACTCCTGAGTCTGATTGAGTGCAAAATGCGTTTTTTCAATTGTACGCTTAGGTGCAAGTTTAAGTGCTTTTATTTTCCCTTTTTCTGTAGTGCACAAGTCACTAACATGTGCACAAATTGTGGGAAATTCAAGGTCTGAAAGTGTTTTTGAATGTATTTTTATCATAGCAATTGCCTAATTTTAAGGCTTGGGATCTAAAACAAGATCTTTGCAAATTTACTATTTATATGAACGTTGACATACACCCAAGCTGGAAAGCCGCCCTTGATCAAGAATTTAATAAACCATATTTCAAAATTCTGGCCCATTATGTAAAGGAAGAGTATACGCAGCATAAGTGTTTTCCTCCGGGAAAATGGATTTTTAGGGCTTTTGAACTTGCTCCTTTTGATGATGTCAAAGTGGTAATTTTAGGGCAAGATCCTTATCATGGCGTTGGCCAGGCCAATGGGTTATGCTTTTCCGTTGCCGAAAATATGCCGCTTCCCCCTTCACTTAATAATATCTTTAAAGAGCAAGAAACAGATTTAGGAAAGCCTATGCCATCTAATGGAAGCCTTACGCACTGGGCGCAACAGGGAGTTTTACTGCTCAATGCGACGCTTACTGTACGTGCGCACCAAGCGGGATCGCATCAGGGAAAAGGTTGGGAGGAATTTACGGATCACGTGATAGAGACGATTTCTAAGGAACGGGAAAACGTGGTATTCTTACTTTGGGGTGGTTACGCAAAAAAGAAACAACGCCTTATTGATACCGATAAACATAAAATCCTGACCAGTGGTCATCCTTCACCGCTGAGTGCAAATAGGGGATACTGGTTCGGGAATAAACATTTTAGTATGACAAATGCGTTTCTAAAAGCCAATAACAAAGAGGAAATTAAATGGTGACGCTGTAAAAAAACGTAATTCTTAAACCATTAAAAGTTGCGAACTCAATTAAAAGCAAGGGGATTTGTATGCGATATGAATATTAAATGGTTTTTAAGAAAAAGTAATTCTCAAAGATTTGATCAATCATATTCAATTCTAAAAGACGTTTTTGAACAATATTGAGTTCCCTTTCGCTTATTTGTTCTTGAGACCATGTTGTTGTTGAGAGCCACATTCG
>JBBPYO010000287.1:0-3516 GCA_038199845.1 Flavobacteriales bacterium | reverse complement strand
CCTATATCTATTGGATTTGAAAGGCAAGATGTTTTTGATGAAAATTTTATAATTAATAGTTGTTTTTATGGTAATCTCTATCCGGTTATGGAAAGAGACCGATATGATTGGTTTAGGTATGTCTTTGATTTAAAAAACATACCTAATCTTCATAAAAACAAAGAGTTTATTCATTTTAAATTTCAAACAGCTCATATAAAACAGAAAGTTTTTGAAATAGAAAAAGAATTGAGAGCAGTCTCATTTCTGCCAAAGGATAACAGAACAAATGGAATCTTTAAAAGAAACTCTAAAAGAATTGAATATTTTGACCAAATATTTAATAAAGGAAGTATTGCGAAATTATATTGGGACCTTCAGAAAAACAAGACTTGAACTATAAAGATGTATTATCGTTTATTTTAGAGAAAAATCTCAAATGTTCTGTTAAAAAATCCAATATTCCATTACAATTATAGAAATTTTTAAAAATATAATCTTATTCTAAATTATTAATGTGAGATAAGTTGCGAATCAACCATTTTTTGTTAAATGAAAACAGCTTTTATTACTAAAACAAGTTTATGCCAGAATCCCACGTCACCACCAAAACAGAAAACGGAATTGCCACCATTAGTTTTTTTACACCAGAGCACAATGCGCTGCCCACTGCCATTCTTGTCAAACTGGAAGCGGAAATTCTTTCCGTAGGGACTGATGAAATGGTGAATGTAATTGTCCTAAAAAGTGAGGGAAACCGGACTTTCTGCGCGGGAGCAAGTTTTACTGAACTGATTGCAATTAACAATAAATCTGATGGCAAAGCTTTTTTTATGGGCTTTGCCAAAGTAATTCTCGCCATGCGCACCTGCGGTAAGATTATCATTGCTCGCGTTCAGGGGAAAACCGTGGGGGGCGGAGTAGGACTTGCTGCGACAGCTGATTATTGTTTTGCAACGCAATACGCTTCCATTAAGTTAAGCGAAATCAGTATTGGTATCGGTCCATTTGTGATTGCGCCAGCGGTAGAACGGAAAATAGGAAATTCAGCATTTACAGAACTCACATTAAATGCCCATCGCTTTTATGAACCGGAATGGGCAAATGAAAAAGGACTTTTTCACGAGGTTTTTGATGCAGTAGAAGCAATGGATCAAGCAATTGCAGAACTGGCTGAAAAACTGACTTCCTACAATCCCGAAGCCCTGAAAGCAAGCAAAACCATTTTCTGGGAAAACACCGAAAATTGGCCAAAAGTGCTCGAAGAGCGGGCAGAAATGAGTGGAAATCTTGTGGTTTCAGAATTCACCAAAAAAGCGCTGGAGCGTTTTGGGAAATAGTATTATATAAGCTCGTGATCAACTTTTCTAGAGTTTTGGACATTAGAAAATTTTTTTTAAAACCGCTTTTAAGAAACTAGTTAAAAGTCTTGATTAATTGTTGTTTTATAGGGTTTTTAGCTATAAAATAGGTCATTAATAGGTTTTGATAAAATGACGGTTGGCAGAATGTGATCTCTCGTCAGCACTGAAAAAGTGCTTCTGTCGAGATGACGGGATACTCGAAAAAATATCTATTTAAAAAGCTTGATTAATTGTTGTTTTATAGTGTTTTTAGCGCTAAAAATAGGTTTTGATAAAATGACGGTTGGTGGAATGTGATCTCTCTTCGGCACTGAAAAAGTGCTTCTGTCGAGATGACGGGATACTCAAAAACGTTGATTTGGTCGGGAGGCGATATTTTTAAAAATGTGGTTTTGTTCAGATGATTCTGACCGTCATTCCGACGGCAGGAGGAATCCCACATGCGACATTCCCAAATTTTGTATCTTGAAAAAGCTTTCATACAAAACAAATCCATAGGTCAATTTGATACTTAATTTTTAGAAAGCAGTATTTAAATCTTAAAGCGCATCTCAAACGATAAATTTTCCTGAAGCTGCATAGTTTTTAGTGATAACGTTTTCGCTTTTATAAATTTTTATTATTATAGTTTTATATTCTTATTAATTAAAACCTACGCACTATGTCACAAGATCATCCTGATAATCATAAAGTCTGGGAAGTAAACGAGTCTAGCAAATGCCCTTTTATGGGTGGAAGCCTCAATTATACTGCCGGTACGGGAACCAATAGCCGCGACTGGTGGCCCAATCAGCTCAACGTAGGTATTCTAAGGCAGAATTCTGAAATGAGCAATCCTATGGACGCCGATTTCAATTACACAGAAGAATTTAAAAGCCTTGATTTACAAGCTGTAAAAGAAGATTTATATAAGTTGATGACCGATTCGCAAGACTGGTGGCCAGCAGATTATGGACATTACGGACCGCTTTTTATACGGATGGCCTGGCATAGCGCTGGTACATATCGAATAGGCGACGGTCGCGGCGGTGCTGGTGACGCCCAGCAACGTTTTGCACCACTTAATAGTTGGCCAGACAACGCAAATTTGGACAAAGCACGTTTATTACTGTGGCCCGTAAAGAAAAAATACGGCAAAAAATTGTCTTGGGCAGATTTACTGATCCTCGCCGGGAACTGCGCCCATGAATCTATGGGATTGGAGATGTTTGGATATGCCGGTGGGCGAAAAGATGTTTGGCAACCGGAAGAAGATGTGTATTGGGGAGCCGAAACAGAATGGCTGGCAAACGATAAACGCTACGAGGGAGATAAATTGGAAAGTCCGCTGGGCGCTGCGCACATGGGACTGATCTACGTAAACCCAGAAGGCCATAACGGAAATCCAGATCCTGTTGAGTCCGCAGATTATATTAGGGAAACGTTTGGACGCATGGCGATGAACGATTATGAAACCGTAGCGCTTATCGCCGGCGGTCATACCTTCGGAAAAACCCACGGTGCGGCAGATCCTGAGAAATATATAGAAGCAGAACCTGCCGCTGCAGGAATTGAACAAATGGGCTTGGGGTGGAAAAACAATTTTGGCTCCGGAAAAGGGGAACACACGATTACCAGTGGTATTGAAGGTGCCTGGACAGATACGCCAACGCAATGGAGCCATACCTATTTTGATAATTTATTTAAGTACGATTGGGAATGTATTAAAGGTCCGGGTGGCGCGTATCAATGGCAGCCCAAAGACGGTGGCGGTGCAGGAACGGTACCTGACGCACATAATCCAGATAAAAAGCACGCGCCTTTTATGTTGACCACAGATATTTCGCTTAAAATGGATCCGGAATATGAGAAAGTCTCCAGACATTTTCATGAGAACCCAGAAGAGTTTGCAGATGCATATTCAAGGGCATGGTTTAAACTCACGCACCGTGATATGGGACCTAAAGAGCGTTATCTGGGACCAGAAGTGCCGCAGGAAGAATTGTTATGGCAAGATCCCATTCCCAATGTAGATCACGAACTGATCAATAATGAGGACATCAGTTCTTTAAAAGGCAAAATACTTGAAACCGAATTATCTGTTTCAGAATTGGTAAGTGCTGCTTGGGGATCTGCATCTACTTTTAGAGGATCTGATAAACGTGGCGGCGCCAATGGAGGCCGCATCCGTCTG
>JBBPYO010000286.1:0-2011 GCA_038199845.1 Flavobacteriales bacterium | reverse complement strand
TTCACCTCTGCCGGAATCCACGCCGTGCCGTCTTCAGACCCCGTTTGCAGCAGGTCTGAAATTCCGGCTTGACCGGCATAAAGTGTATCCGGAGTGATCGTGTTCCAGTTGGTCTCGCCGCCTATTCCCTTTTCGTTCCCCACCCAGCGCAAATCTGGGCCTGCGTCACTAAAAAACAGCACGTCTGGTTCCATCTTTTCGACCATTTCAAGTGTTTCTGGCCAGTGATAATAAACGGTTTTGTCAATTTTTCGCTCCTCGTTCGCTCCGCCATAAAAGCCGTCGCCGCCATTGGCGCCGTCAAACCACATTTCGAAAATGGGCCCATAATTCTCAAAAACTTCTTTAAGTTGGTCGCGGTAATACTCCACATACGACGCCTCGCCATAATCGCCACGGTTTCGATCCCATGGGGAAAGATAAATCCCAAATTTCAGATCATGCGCGCGCGCAGATTCTGCCACTTCTTTCACCAGATCGCCCTTGCCATCTTTGTAAGGCGAATTTGCAATATCGTGCTCGGTAAATTCCGAAGGGTATAATGTAAAACCATCGTGGTGCTTTGCGGTTAGGATCACGCCTTTAAAGCCGGCGTCTTCCAAAGTTTTCATCCACTGATCAACATCTAGCGCCGTGGGATCAAAAACCTGTGGCGACTCATCCCCAAAGCCCCATTCTTTATCTGTAAATGTATTTGTGGTAAAATGGATAAATGCGTTCATTTCCATATCGTACCACGCCAATTGTGCTTCACTGGGCACGGGACCAGCGGCCTTTGGCGCTTCAACTTCCTTTTTTTCAGCGCATGAAAAACATAAGAAAATGCTCAAAAAAACACTGATTTTAACCGATTTATACCTCATTTTAGCCATTTTTAAGTTGAATTAATTTGAAAATGAAAACGCCAGCGCTGGCAGTTCATCCGTACGCATTGCATTGGGAATTTCAACCGAAACCTTCCCATCTTCTAGTTGCCAGTCCACCATTTTTCCAGTTTGCAGGCAAGTAATTTTCGATCCTTTTTTGGGCATATTTCCAGTCCAGATGACGTTTTTCGGGAGCTTTTCTTCTTCTTTTAAAAGCACAATTGCAAAGGTTTTCTTTTGATTAGCGGTAAAAAAAGTAGTCCCATCCTGAAAGTTCTCAATCGCGTGCGTACCATAAATAGCTTCGCCGTTTGCATCGAGCCACGCTCCTATTTACTTCAGTTTTTTTACCACTTCCAAGGGGATTTGTCCATCCGATTGCGGCCCCACGCCCAGCAGCATATTTCCGCCCTTGGCGACCACTTCTACGAGATTATGGATTACTTCTGCCGAAGATTTAAACGTATCATTGGGCACATAGCCCCAGTTATTGCCCAGCGGCAGGCAACTTTCCCAAGGATTATCGAGTTTAGTCTCGGGGATCTTGCGTTCGGGCGTTTGGTAATTCTCGTACGGACCGTGAACGGTGCGGTCTGCAAATATGATCCCAGGCTGTGCCTCACGCGCCATTTCGGCGATTTTTGGCATGTTCACATCTTGGCTCCATTCCGGGATCGGCGCTCCCCAGGCGCGCACCTCATCGTTTACGGTTTCACGCGGGCGCACCCAGCCGCCATCCAACCATAAAAGGTCGATCTGCCCGTAATCATGCATGAGTTCGCTGATCTGGTTGTACGTGAAATCCTGATACGCTTTCCAGCGCTCCGGGTATTTTGTGATGTCATAATTGGCGTTACGGTTGGGCGTCGCATATTTATCCCACCAGAAATCCTGCGAATGCCAGTCCGGCTTTGAAAAATATGCTCCGATCATAAAATCCTTTTTGCGGAACGCTTCAAAAACATACTTCGCCACATTGGCTTTTGGATTGTTTTTAAATGGACCGTTAGTAATTTTAAAATCACTTTGCTGGGTGTCAAACATGTTGAAACCGTCGTGGTGCTTGGTGGTAAAAACCACATATTTCATTCCTGCGGCTTCTGCGGCATCCGCCCAACTATCAGGGTCAAAATTCACTGGATTGA
>JBBPYO010000285.1:0-5297 GCA_038199845.1 Flavobacteriales bacterium | reverse complement strand
TAAAATTCTCCTTTACGATTGCTATCGACCAGTTTCCGCTCAGAAAAAGATGTGGGCTGCTTATCCCAATCCTCAACATGTGGCCAACCCATATACCAGCGGTTCTATTCATAACCGTGGGGCGGCGGTAGATCTTTCGTTGGTAACTCTTGAAGGGAAACCCGTAGATATGGGAACAGATCATGACTTTTTTGGGGTGGAAGCACACATTGATTACACTAAACTTTCTAAAGAGGTTCTCAAAAATAGAGAATTACTCCAGAAGGGAATGCGTCTTTTCGGTTTTGAAACCATTCGCACGGAATGGTGGCACTTTAATTACAAGAAAAACTACTCCTTCCCTATCCTTGATTTCAACTTTCCTTGCGCGACACGATAACTTTCAGTTAACTACCGCTTTGAGTTTATTTTTGACGTCTATACCATCAATTGACACTTTCGATGTCAGGACTTCAGCTTAAAAAGAACCGCTATAGATTAGATTTCAGCACTACAAACGTTATAGAATTGTTAAACTTTCGTTGATTTTTAAGTTTATATCGATTAAATGTCACAAATTCCTGTTAAAAGTTTATCAACATAAAACCGTGTGGATGCTTTTCTCGTAGATTTAGGACAGAACAGAATGAATATTAACTAATAAATACAATTTCGATGAAAAGCAATGAAATTAAAGATGACGCCCTTGAGCCACGAAATGGACGTGATAGAAGAAAGTTTTTAAAATTAAGTGGAATGGCCCTTGTTGGAGGGGGTTTATTATTATCATGTAGTAATGATGATGATATGGGCGTTGTGAATCCAGATCCCGAAGATCCAGATCCAGTAGATCCAGATCCAGATGCAGTATTTGATTTAGGTGCTGGAAACCTAGGTATTCTTAATTACGCCTATGCTCTAGAACAACTAGAAGCTGCTTTTTATCTTGAAGTACTTAAAGGTAGTTATTACGTTGGAGCGTCTGCCGAAGAAAAACAAATTCTTTTAGATGTTACAAACCACGAGGTTATTCATAGAGACTTTTTCAAAACTGCGATTACTGCGGCAGTTAAACCAGAACAGGTTTTGCCAGATTTAGAATTTGATTTTTCTGCTGGTCCTAATGCTGTGGACTTTTCAAGTAGAGATTCAGTTCTTAAAACTTCTGTAGCGCTAGAAGATACAGGTGTGAGAGCTTATAACGGTGCTGGTAAATTAATTGATGTTAGTGATGACGCTGGTAAGGTTTATTTAGGTTTAGCCGGAAAAATTGTTTCTGTAGAAGCGCGTCACGCCTCTGCATTTAGAGACTTGTTAAAGCCAGGCTCCGCAGATTTTGCTGGAGACGATGTGCTTATTGGACTTGGAGGTACTGCTCCTGCATTTGACAAAGCTGCACTCCCAGGAGAGATCTTGAAGGAAGTTATCGCACTTGGTTTCTTAAAAACCGCATTCACTGCCAATAACCTTCCTACTGAATAAGTAAACCATTAATTAGCATTTTAATTTTAAAAACGAAAACATTATGAATTTTATAAAGCTTTTAGAAAGCCTATCAGATAAAGAGGCACTAACCAAAAAAGGTTCAAGACGAGACACTTTTCTACAAATGAAAGGTTTTGGAAAAAATGTGGCACTTGCCTCAATTCCATTTGGTCTTGCCGCCACAAGTTCAAAAGCTAGGGCTGCAACAGCTTCTATGGCAGCAGCAGCTTTTCAAGCATCTCCAATAGATGTTTTGAACTTTGCCCTCACCCTTGAGTATCTTGAAAAAGAATTTTATCAATTAGGATTGGAAAGTGGTGTGATTGATGATAAAGATATGATTGTCTTTGAAACCATATCCAAACACGAGGATGCGCACGTAGAATTTCTACTTGGGGCTCTTAAAGATCAAGCCGTGGCTAAGCCTACTTTTGATTTTACTGGTGGACCAGGTGGTTTAAGTCTTGATCCATTCAACGATTATCCAACCTTTATGGCCTTAGCACAAGGTTTTGAGGATACAGGAGTACGTGCTTACAAAGGTCAAGCAGGCGCACTTGCTGTAGACAATGATTTACTGGATTATGCATTGCAGATTCATTCTGTTGAAGCGCGTCATGCTTCACAGGTAAGAAGAATGCGTATGGAAAAAGGATGGATTACTCAGAACACCAATACTTTACCTTCTGATTTCGCTCCTATTTATGCTGGAGAGGAAAATACTATTCAAGGTGGTGTTGATCTAAAAGGTTTGTTCGATGACTTTGGCGGTGCTGATGCTGTAACTGCTGCATTCGATGAACCTTTAACAATGGAAGAAGTTTTGACCATTGGAGGATTCTTTATTGTACCAGCAGAATAATTAGTTAGTAAACAGATGTTCTAAAGGCTGCCAATTGGTAGCCTTTTTTTATGGAAAATATTTTACAAATCAAAACTCCTAACGTAAGTTCTATCTATCAAGAAGTGTAAGATCGAGTGAAATTCTGAAATAATTTTGTATCGAGATCTACATTTTTTCGATCGACAATGACGTTTCTCGATACAATTTTCTGCAAAAATCACTCAAAATGACAATCTTCAACACTTTATTATATTATATCAAACTCAGGTTAAAATATAAAACTGCTATTTAGGGATAATAATCGCAGTATTATGTTCAAATTTCAGTGATAAAATCTTCAATTCCATAAAGGACAGCATAACGCCCACGGACTTTTATTATGGTATCTTTGCAGCTTAAAAAATAGAAGATGTACCAGATCCTGCACCGGTATTTTCAGAATTTCAGTAACGCTTTGATAGATAGGGGTTTTGATCCAACTTATGCCGACTTGCTAAGTGTGGTGATCAATTTTGCGTTGTTGGTCGGTGTTCTTATTCTTTTGGATCGCATACTTCGCAAGTTGGTTCAAGAATTTTTTAAAGCCTTTACCAATAAAAACAAAAGCACTTTTGACGATTATTTGGTGCTCACCAATTTTCCTAGATATGTAGCACATATCATTCCCATCAACATTCTCAAATATGTGCTTGCGATCATGTTACACGGCAATTATCCGCTTATTTTATTGTGGTCAGGCAAAGTTATAAATGTGTATGTGATCATCCTAATATTAAAAATTCTTCGAAGTGTTCTTCGCACCACCCGAAGCTTTTTTGAGACCAAAGAAAAATACCACGATAAGCCCCTACAGAGTTACGTACAGGTGACCATGCTTTTTTTGTGGTTTCTGGCCGCTTTTTTTATCATTCTTGAAATTTTTGATAAGGAGGCCGGTAAACTTGCCCTGCAACTGGGAACTACCTCTGCGGTGCTGCTCCTTATTTTTAAAGATACAATTCTAGGTTTTGTGGCTTCCATACAAGTTTCCATAAATGATATTGTGCGCATAGGCGATTGGATTACTTTTAGCAAATTTGGAGCAGACGGTAATGTTACCGAAATCAACCTGGCCACTGTACGCGTTCAGAATTTTGACAATACCTATACCACAATTCCAACCTACAGTCTCATTGCAGATTCGTTTCAAAACTGGCGAGGGATGCAAGACAGTGATGGGCGACGCATAAAAAGAGCGATTTTTATCAAACAGCGCTCTGTGCGTTTTCTCACTGCGGAAGATATAGATGAGCTTAAAAAAATACAGCTTATAGCACCGTATATTGAACACCGCGAGCAAGATATGAATCGTACTAACCGTGTTCGTAATGTAGACAGGAGTTTGCTCATTAATGGGAGAAATCAGACCAATCTGGGTATTTTTAGACGGTATATTGATGCTTTTCTACATGAAAACCCGGCAATAAATAAAGATTTATTTCTCATGGTAAGACACCTTGCCCCAACTCCTCAAGGAATTCCGCTGGAAGTTTTTTGTTTCAGTAAAGACAAGCGCTGGGAGATTTACGAGCACATACAGGCAGATATTTTTGATCATATTATTGCCGCCGTACCTTACTTTAAACTTGAACTCTTTGAAGAATTATCCGGTTCAGATTTCCCACCTCAAAAACCGACTTCAGAAGCTTAATATTTTCACAAGGGAGCATGCTCCACTGCGGTGTTATCGAAATACTCAAACCTCTCTGTAAATAGCCTTAAACATTTTCTATGATCAGAATAGAAAGTTCAATTACTTTGGAATATTTATATGATGACATCATACTTACTCCTTACGTTAAAATATACTTATATCTTAAAAAAGAGGATCTAAATCATTTGTTCTTTAACTAAATTGCTTCGTGAAATTTAGGATTTCGCAGAGATTACAAAAACACAAACAGGAAAATTAACCAACTTTAAATGCAAAATACTACTACTGCTCAGCCCGAGAGCGTTTCACAATCCTTCTCTAATTTCACTCAAAATTTCTTAGATCAACTTCCTGGTATTGCCATTGGCATAGGTATTATTGTTCTTGGGGTACTTGTGGGCGCCGTTATAGGTAATTTTGTGCGCAAGCGCTTGTCAAAACGCACCAACGATCCTTTGATGAGCAGTTTTCTGGGCAAGACGATACGTATAGTTTTTATTCTGGTTTCCATTATGATTGGTTTAAAGGCAGCAGGACTTGGCGGTATTGCGGCAGGTATTTTAACCGCTGCCGGCGCCAGTGCCGTAGTTTTGGGCTTTGCTTTTAAGGATATTGGGGAAAATTTTATTGCCGGGATCATACTTTCTTTTAATCGACCCTTTAATATTAATGATACGGTAGAAGTGGGCAGTAACTTTGGTAAGGTAAAAGCGCTTGAATTCCGCTATACCAAATTAAAAACCTTTGATGGTAAGGATGTTTATATCCCCAATAGTGATGTACTCACGCAACCGGTCACCAATTATACCGAAGACGGTTTCTTTAGATGGAGCTTCATTATAGGTATTGCTTATGAAGATAACATTGAAGGAGCCAAAAAAACAGTTATGGACGCTTTGCGCGCGCAGCCTGATGTTATTGAGGATGAAGAACACGAAAACTTTGTGATTGAAGATGAACTCGCCACCAGTACCGTAAATCTCAAAGTATTTTTCTGGGTAGATACTAAAGATTTCAGAAGAATGGCATTGATTACTAAAGGAAATGTGGTGCGTACCGTAAAAGAAGCTCTTGAAGATAATGGCTATTATATGCCCGCAGATATTCAGGAGATAAAACTTTATGGAGGTGAAAAAGATTTCCCCTTTCGAATCGTAAAAGACGCTCCTGAAGAATCCGCAGTTAGCCGAAAAAGCACAGATAAAGAAAACGAAAAAGAGCAGAAAAAGAAATTATAAGCTACCACATTCGATTAGGATTTAAAGGTTTGTTTTTTCCTAATTCCAGATCTTTCTT
>JBBPYO010000284.1:0-3129 GCA_038199845.1 Flavobacteriales bacterium | reverse complement strand
GCCTGTATAATAATCCTCCCCCAGCAGGTTGCTCGCACCCACTTTAATCGTTGATTTTAGCTTGGGAAGCGTGTAATTTACCTGCGCGTCCACAACTGAATATGCCGGAACGGGGCCATCTGCAAACGTGCTCTGCCAGAAATAGCTGTCGCTCCAGCGGTAGCTTATCTTAAACCCAAAATCCTCCACAAGTTGTGTACTTCCCACAGAAGCCTTGAAACGATGCTCCGGCGAATTGAAGGTTGTCCTAAAATCAGGATCTGAAGCCTGATCAAAATCCTGTTTGGTAAAAGTATAATTGGCCTCCAAGTTCAGTTTATTAAAAACCTGCAGGTTAGCACTAATCAGCGCTCCGTATGATTTTACGTCTGCCGCCGAGTTGGTATAGACCTGATACGGTTTAAAATCGCCATTTTGAAGCGCCAAAAGCGAAAGGGAATTATCGCCCACCTCGCCATAATAAGGAACTAAAGTGGTTGCACTGGAAATAAAGTCGGTGAAAATATTGTAATATGTGCTCGCTTCCAGACTTACTTTGCCCAGCTGCCCGCGATAACCAACTTCAAAAACGACGGCTTTTTCGGGCTTTACGAGGTTATTGTCTGCTTTTACCGGGGCGCCCTGTGTGACAGAGTTCAGTGAAAAAGCATTTTCATATGCCTGTCTGCCCACGATTTGCACTGTTTCTTGTCCTATAACATTCTGGCCGTTTCCGCTCAAGGCGAAAGTGCGTACGTCCCGGTCGAGATTGCTTTCGGCCGAACCCACAAGAATTGCCCTTCCCGCATCAAGGCCTATAAAAAGATCTTGGGTAGTTGGGTTGCGGAAGGCCGTCTGCACCGATGCGCGAAGATTATGGTTGCGTTCTGAACCAGCAGTATAACCCACAGATAAACGCGGGGTGAATTGCCCGTCAAAAAGTTCGGATTTATCAAAGCGCACCGATCCAGTTAGTTTGAGACGCTCATCAAGTAATTTCTTCTGGATCTGCGTATAAACGCCATATTCCGAATAGCGTATGGGTCCGTCAGCATCTGTAAATATGGTGCCGAAAGAATTGAGCTTGTATTCCCGGAACGATCCACCCACTTGAATATCTGCGAATTCTGAGGTTAGGTGACTGAAATTATAATTAGCATCCGCGTGGTACAATTGCGTTTCATCTTGAAATTTTGCGCCCGTGCTCAGGTCAGGATCATTGATCACTTGATTAAATGTATTTTCAAATTCGGGCGTACCGGGAACAAGCCTTCCCGTGTCGGCAAACTGTCTGGAAGCCGCATGAGCCTGTTGCGGGGTCGCACCGCTAGATACGGCCTGCACGTAAGCCCCGGCATATTGCCCGAACCATTGATTGTCCGGTTTCCAGGCGCGGTTAATGTTAATGCCCGCAAAACGGCTATCATAGGAATTTCCGGCTTTTTCGGCGGTTACGTAGCCACGAAGGAAAAAGTTATCGTTTTTGAATTCCAACTTATGTTGCTGGAGGAAAAAATCCTTCAGGGAATACCGGTTTGAACCTTGATAAATGGTCGTTCCCACACCAACTTTACCCAAATAAATTATCTCAAAATCATCTGCAAAAGGCCGATAATGAAGAGAAGCGTCAAATTTTATACTTTCGGCGTTATAATCCACCAGGTTCCTTTCTGCATATCCAGTTCGGCTTACCCCTTCATCTGGCAAAAGGTTGACCGCAGCTTCGGGAATAATTCCTGCATTTGCCAATGATTGTCCCACACCGCGAATGTTAGTGCTCACCTCATCACCGTAAATATTGAGTCCGTCATAATTAGGATCCATACGCGTGGCACCGGGATTGAGGACATCGAGTTCACTTACCGCCCACCAATCGGTTCCACTTAAATAGGAAAAATTGGCCTTTGCGGCAAATTTATCAGAAAAAGCGTGGGCAGCGCGTACGCCAAAATCGTAAAACACATTATCACCTGCAGCATCCTGGGAAGTCATCCCGCTTTTTACGTAAGCACTGATCCCTTGATGGTCAAATGGGTTTTTGCTGGTCATAAAGAGGATTCCGTTAAAAGCATTTGCACCATAAAGTGCCGATGATGCGCCGGGAAGTAGCTCAATACTGTTCACATCAAGATCTGTCATCCCCAGCAGATTGCCGAGTACAAAGTTGAGCGCTGGTGAAGAATTATCCATTCCGTCAACTAACTGAACAAAACGGTTGTTTGCAAAAGACGCAAAACCGCGTGTATTAATAGATTTAAACGTAAGGCTGTTAGTATTGATGTCAACCCCTTTCAGGTTTTGCAGACCGCCGTAAAAGTCGGCCGAAGCGGTGTTTTTCACATCGCGGCTGTCAAAACGCTCCACCGAAACAGGTGATTCAAAGATGCGTTCTGGCGTGCGGGAAGCTGAAACGACAATCTCATCAAGTTTAGTCTCATCTTCCTGCAGAATTGCATTAATGATCTGGTTTTTTTGGATGACCTCAATAGTTTTCGCTGCAAAGCCAAGAGCAGAAAACTTAAGCTCAAACGGAGGTTGTTGATCTACATCAAAACTGAAGTTCCCGTCAAAATCGGTCGCGGTGCCTTGATTACTGCCTTGAAGTGTAATATTTGCACTAGGAATGGGCTGATTTTTATCGTCCTTGACTGTTCCGGAAACAGTGGTCTGCGCGCCAAGGGATAAAAAAGCAAATAAACAGAAAAGTGTAAACTGAGTTTTCATAGTCCTGAGAATTATAGATTTATGCAACCAATTTACTCATTTTAAAAGCTTTCGTTAATAATTAAGTCGAAAATATTACGTTTATTCAAGATATAATGATAAATATTTCGATTTTTATTATTGAGATAGGCATGTAAAAGGGATTTACTTCAAGTGAGAACTTCACAATCCGCTGAATTGATATCAATAAATTTAAAAATCATAGTATCAAAAAGCAATACAACTAATTATATGGAATCGGGAATAGTAATAAGATATTTAAAAAAGAAAGAATAATGAATTCGGAAAAATAGCTCATATTGATTGAAAAATAGCTCGTTTTTAAAGGTTATTAGGCTACTTTTTAGCATTTTTCAAATTGTTTTTAACCGAAAAAAAACAATTGATTAAGCGACAATATTCTTCCTTTTGAGAAACACTTCGCTT
>JBBPYO010000283.1:0-4795 GCA_038199845.1 Flavobacteriales bacterium | reverse complement strand
GTATGACAGTATTGATGAGGTAGATCCAGAATTACTAGACACTTTTAAAAGACTGGGCATTTCGCTTGATGAGCAGAAAAAACTAGCCGGTGTAGCTGTAGATGTTGTGATAGATTCCGTTTCGGTGACCACTACATTTAAGAAAACACTTGCTGAAAAGGGTATTATTTTCTGTCCCATTTCTGAAGCAATCAGGGAGCATGGCGATCTTGTTAAAAAATATCTGGGCACCGTTGTCCCTCAAAAAGATAATTATTACGCAGCATTAAATTCAGCTGTTTTTAGTGATGGTTCGTTTTGCTATATTCCAAAAGGTGTGCGTTGTCCTATGGAACTTTCCACCTATTTTAGGATTAATCAGGCTGGTACCGGTCAATTTGAACGGACACTTGTAATTGCCGATGAAGGTAGTTATGTAAGCTATTTAGAAGGTTGTACTGCGCCATCTCGTGACGAAAATCAGTTGCATGCCGCGGTTGTAGAACTAATTGCGATAGATGATGCTGAAATAAAATATTCTACCGTACAGAACTGGTATCCAGGAAATAAGGAAGGCAAAGGAGGGGTTTTTAACTTTGTAACCAAGCGTGGGCTTTGTGAAAAAGGCGCAAAAATCTCTTGGACGCAAGTAGAAACCGGTAGTGCCGTAACCTGGAAATATCCAAGTTGTATTTTAAAAGGCGATAATTCTATAGGTGAATTTTATTCCATCGCAGTGACCAACAATTATCAGCAGGCAGATACGGGGACAAAAATGGTGCATTTGGGTAAAAATACCCGTAGCACAATTATTTCCAAAGGTATTTCTGCAGGTAATTCGCAGAACAGTTATAGGGGCTTAGTGCAGATCAATAAGGGAGCGGATAATGCGCGTAACTTTTCTCAATGTGATTCTTTGCTAATGGGTAATTCGTGCGGTGCGCATACCTTTCCTTATATTGAGGCAAAAAATAAGACGGCTAAAGTAGAGCATGAAGCAACTACCAGTAAAATAGGTGAAGACCAGATTTTTTACTGTAACCAGCGCGGTATAGATACCGAAAAGGCAATTGCACTTATTGTAAATGGTTTCAGTAAAGAGGTTCTCAACAAATTACCTATGGAATTTGCCGTGGAAGCTCAAAAACTGCTTGAAATATCTCTGGAAGGTTCCGTAGGTTAACGACTGATAAATCACAAGTTTCTGATTAATGAAGAAAGGTATTTACATTGCGTTATTCGGTCTCTTGGGGCTGTATTCTTGTAAAGATTCAAAAAACGGATTTGAGGAGGGTTACGAGAGCGCTCAAAATGAGGCTCAAGAAGCTACCGCAGAAAAGATAGAGAATTCGCCAAATCTGTACCTTTTTGATGGAGGAACGATAGAAGCTAATAATAAGAACCTTTTTGCACAGGGAGATGTATATAAAGGGGAGACAATAAAGCTTTCAGATGCATTTTTTGTCGTCAAACATCCTGATGGCATTTTGCTCTGGGATACCGGTTTGCCCGAAAATCTAGTAGGTAAAAAGCCATACACCTCACCAGATGGTGCTTTTACAATTTCTAGAAAAGACAGTATTGTTGATCAGTTAGCAAGTATAGGTTTGCTTCCGGAAGATGTGAAATACATAGCGTTCTCGCACATTCATTTTGATCACACTGGCGGTGCAAATAATTTTCCCGATGCGACTTGGCTTGTGCAACAAACCGCGGTTGATTTTATAAGCGGCGATGCCATAAAAAACAATGCATTATATGACTCATCTTCTTTTGAAAAACTGACTAATAAACAAGTTTTAAAAGGTGATTACGATGTATTTAAAGATGGTAAAGTGGTTATCAAATATTTACCTGGACATACCGCTGGTCATCAAGGATTGTTTATAGATTTAGCAAAAGCTGGGCCGCTAATGATAACCGGTGACACGTATCATTTTAGACAGAACAGGTTGGATTCAGTGGTTCCACAGATTAATTACAGTATCCCAGAATCTGAAATTAGCATTCATACGTTTGAGGATTTTGTGAAAAGTAAGAATGCTAATGTTTTCATTCAGCATGATATGGAGGATTTTAAAGCAATGCCAAAAGCGCCAAAAATCATTGAATAATGACTAGAATCTATGCTTTTTTAGGTTTGTTTTTTCTGTTTTCAGGCTGCGCCGAAAGCAATAAAAACGAGATAAAAGGCGATTTTATCTATATCGCCGATGCTGCCGTGATAAAGGGCGATGATTTTATTTATGGCATTGAAATAGACAGTATATTGATGGAGCTGGTCAAAAAGACCGAACCTCTTAAAAAAGGCATTTTCGATATGGTGCCCGTGGTAATTGAAGGGGATCTGCATTTAAAAGAAAAGAATACTGAAGGTTGGGATACCATTATAAAACTCACAAAAATCATTACAGTGGGACCCGCAAAAGAAAATCAAGATAATAGAGTAGAATAACGTTAAATCGTATATAATATAATTAAGAGAATAAGCAGCAAAGACTGCTCGTAAAGAAAATATAGCTATGCTACAAGTAAAGAATTTAAGTGCCGGTATAGAAGGCAAACAAATATTAAACGGCATCAATTTAGAGATCAATCCAGGAGAGGTTCATGCGCTTATGGGACCTAACGGTTCTGGAAAAAGCACACTTTCTTCAGTGATTGCCGGTAAAGAAGAATACGAAGTAACCGGTGGCGATGTGATTTTTGAAGGAGAATCCCTTCTTGAACTTGACCCTGAAGAACGTGCGCATAAAGGTCTTTTTCTGTCATTCCAATATCCTATTGAAATCCCAGGCGTTTCGGTTACAAATTTTATAAAAACGGCCATAAATCAGAATAGAAAAGCGCACGGACTTGAAGATATGCCGGCCAGTGAAATGTTAAAACTTATCCGTGAGAAGTCTGAACTGCTTGATATGGACCGTAAATTTCTTTCCAGATCCCTGAATGAAGGTTTTTCGGGCGGGGAGAAAAAGCGTAATGAGATTTTTCAGATGGCCATGCTACAGCCTAAATTAGCTATTCTCGATGAAACAGACTCTGGTCTTGATATTGATGCACTTCGCATTGTTGCAAATGGTGTGAACAAATTACGTGCGGCAGATAAGTCAATTTTAGTTATTACGCACTACCAGCGGTTACTCGAGTATATCGTGCCCGATTTTGTGCATGTATTGATAGAAGGGAAAATAGTAAAATCTGGCGGCAAGGAGCTTGCTTATGAACTTGAAGAAAAAGGATACGACTGGGTAAAAGCAGAACTTACCGCTTAATACTTTAGGATTTCACGCAGCCATTAAAGTGCTGTTTTAACCTAATGCCCAAACCAAAAACAAAAAGCATGAATTTAAAAGATAAATTACTTTCATCATATCTGGCCTTTCAAGAGACTATGGAACTTGATAACTCCATGAGCGAATTGCGGGACAAGTCCATTCGTAATTTTGAGGAACACGGTTTTCCAACAAGGAAAGAAGAAAACTGGAAGTACACTTCTCTAAACAGTATTGTTAAAAATGACTTCAGCCTGACACCGGCAAAGGAGGATACAATAGAATTTAGAGATGTCAAAAAATATTTCATTCACTAAATTGACACATATAAAATTGTTTTCATAGACGGTATGTCAAGCTCTTATATTTCTGAAACTACCCAAGACGTTGTAGATATTTGCTTGTTGAGCTCGGCTTTGAGCAAAACAAAATATAAGCCGGTCATTGATGTGTATTTTAATAAAATCGCTCAAGAAAACAGTTTGACATCGCTCAATACAGCTTTCGCCAAAGAGGGAGCCTATATCTATATCCCAAAGGGAAAAGCGGTGAGCAAACCCATACAAATCATTCATCTTGCTACTGGAAACGAGGCCAATTCAATGCTCCAGCCACGCAATCTTATTGTTGCCGAAGAGAATAGTGAAGTGCAGATTATTGAACGTCATCAGAGCTTGGGCAGCAATCCCGTATTCACTAATTCTGTGACTGAAATCTATGCCGGCAAGCGTGCCATGGTAGATTATTATAAAATTCAGAACGATAGGGACGAAGCTTCAATCATTGATAATACCCACATTGATCAGCATGATAACAGTGAGGTTTCCGTACACACTTTTTCTTTTGGCGGAAAATTGACTCGTAATAATCTCAATTTTTATCAGAATGGTGAGCATATCAATTCCATCTTAAAAGGAATAACTATAATTGAGGGCAAACAACATGTAGATCATAATACGCTTGTGCATCATAAGCAGCCCAATTGTGAAAGCCATCAGGATTACAAAGGGATCTTTGACGAGTCTTCTACCGGGGTTTTTAACGGTAAAATAGTTGTTGATAGGATTGCTCAGAAAATCAATGCATACCAAAGCAATAATAATATTTTGGTCAGCGATAAAGCAACCATAAATTCTAAGCCACAACTGGAGATTTTTGCAGATGATGTACGCTGTTCACATGGTTGTACCATTGGTCAGTTGGATGAAGACGCACTTTTCTACATGCGTGCACGAGGAATTGGTAAAAAAGAAGCGCGCGCATTGCTTATGTATGCTTTCGCAAATACGGTATTGGAAAGTGTGAAAATACCACAGATAAAGACCCGAATTACTAAGCTGATTGCTAATAAAATAGGCGTCCACATCGGTTTTGATGTCTAAAGTTCATGAAATAGACCATTTTTATGTCATTTTAAGCCGATTTTAAGAGCAAATCGAACGATAATTATAGTAAAATCAAAGCCATGAATATTGTAAAAGAACCTCGTATTTTTCCGGTGGAAAAAATCAGAAAGGATTTTCCTATTTTGAAGCGAAAGG
>JBBPYO010000282.1:0-3892 GCA_038199845.1 Flavobacteriales bacterium | reverse complement strand
TATCGCCGGTATTTTTAACAAAATCGAGATTCGTATTGCGTTGGATTACAATGAGTGCGCCGGTTTTAGTCAGCGCCATACTCTCACAGGCGCGGATGATTTCTTCCACCTTAGTGGAGGTTATTTGATCATCCTGAAGAAATTTAATATGTTTTAAGAAACCGCTTCTGCGATCCAGTTTTGTCGAACCGATAAGAAGCAGGAATTTTCTGATTTCCTGTTGAAAAACAACGATAAGTGCAAACATACCAGCACCAATAAATTGACCCAAAATACTGCTCAACATTTCCATTTGCAATAATTGAGTAATCTTCCAGATTACCCAGATTATGCAAATTCCAAAAAAGATATTTATGGCAACGGTTCCTTTTACCAGTTTATAAAGATAATAAAGCAAGCAGGCCACCAGTATGATATCAATGATATCGAGTATTCTGAAATTTTCAAGTAAGTTCAACTATTCGAGGGTTTTTGTAAAAATAAGGGAAAATTACGAAGTAGGGGAAAGGTAAAGTTATAATCATACAGTTCTTTTTAATTAAAAAAATGGCAATTATAGCTTGTAAAACGGCTAAAATGATCAGAAAATTGGGTTGACTGCGCCTTATTTCAAGCAGTTCGGAAAAAATTATTTTATATCACTATAAATATAGTTGTTTAACTATATTTTTCGTTTTACATTTGTTCATGGTTATATTGGGTTGACCAAAAGTGTTTAACTAGTACTCAAAAGATATTAAAACATAATCGTAATGGAAAAACTGACCAACAAAGAAGAAGAAGTGATGCACGCACTCTGGCGGCTTCAAAAGGCTTTTGTAAAAGAAGTACAGGCCGAACTCGACGGTGAGGATTTGCATTATAATACCGTATCAACGATGATCCGTAATCTTGAGGAAAAGGGATTTGTAGGCCACAAAGCTTATGGAAAAACGCACCACTATTATCCGCTGATTTCGCGTGAGGTTTATGGCAAAAAATTTATGAACGACGCTACGCAGAAATTTTTCAACAGTAGTTATAAGAATATGGTTTCCTTTTTCGCCAAAGAGGAAAAGATCACGGCAGTAGAGCTTCGGGAAATCCTGAATATGATCGAAAATAAAAAAAATTAGCATGGAAATTCTTCTCTATCTTTTCAAAAGCAGTCTGCTTCTTTTAATTTTTCTGCTGTGTTATCGATTCTTACTTGCTAAAGAGACGTTTTATGCATTTAACAGGTATTTTTTAAGTGTTGGTGTCGTAAGCGCACTCTTTCTTCCCAGTATTATTTTTACACGTAAGGTTTCAGCCGTTCTTTCAGATTTTTCTCAATTACCACTGCCGGAAATGGCCAATCAAGGGACATTGCCTGCTACGCAAACTTCCGCTTTTGAATTCTGGGAAATTGCACTGGTTGTTTATGGCGTGGTTGCATTGGTTTTTTCAATATACTTTTTGTACCAATTGGTTAGCCTTCTTGCATATCTCAAAAAACAGGATTTTTATACAGAAAACGGACTTATTTATGTGGAAATCTCCGGGGTCTCCGCTCCATTTTCTTTTTTCAAATATATTGTTTATGATCCGAAGGCGCATGCGGCACAAGAACTGCAAATGATTTTACAGCATGAGCGTGCGCATGCTACGCAGCTACATAGTCTGGATATACTTTTGGGACGTTTCTGCTGTATTGCGCTTTGGTTCAACCCATTTTGCTGGATTTATTTCCGCGCTATGGAAGAAAATCTTGAATTTCTGGCGGATTCTTGTGTAGAGAACAACTTATTTTCTTCGAAATCCTACCAGCTCACTCTTTTAAAAAATGCTACGGGAACGAAAGTTCCGCAGTTTGCTCAATCTTTTTATAAATCATTCATCAAAAAACGAATCACTATGTTGAACACCACTCAATCCCAAAATAAGAACCGTTATAAAGTTTTGATTCTATTGCCTTTTCTGGCCGCTTTTTTATGGAGTTTTAATGTGCGCGAAGTCAAAATAACTTCAGGAGAACGTCAAAAATCACCCATTTCCACCGAAAAATCGGTTAAAATGGCCGAAAATCTCAAGGATAAAGCGTTCCATTTTGAGATCGCGCCAAATACAACCGAAACGGAAATGGAAGTGCTTGCCGCCCGACTTAAAGAGGATTATAACGTACAGCTCAAATATATGGGTCTTAAATATGACGATGAAGGAACGATCACTGCGGTCGCTCTTGAAATGAAAGACTTGAAGAACAAAAACGTGAGTAAACTCAACCTTAAAAATACGGATGGACTGGGGACGATAATATTGTTCAGGAGCGAGGGAGGAACGTTAGGTTTTACTTCAGGAGGGAATTCAAGTGAGACTTCCACACGATCTTCGATGAGCACGCGCACTTCTTCAATAATTTCTGGCGATAGCTCGTCCGTGAGCACAACAACTTCTTTGGAAGCCCAAGAAAAAGCCTTGGAAATGCAACAGGCCGCTTTAGAACGGCAAAAATCTGCATTGGAGCGTCAACGAATGCTTCTTGAAGAACAACAAGCAAAACTGGAAATACAGCAGCAGGAATTGGATAAAGCAACGCAAGAACAGGAGGAAATCATGGAAAAAAGTCCTGCAATTAACGTGAATACTTCGGGAGAGGAAACATCAAAAAATAAAATTCCAGACAATGTGCTTTACCTTGTAGATGGAAAGGAAATCTCTAAGGAGGAAATGGAAAATATAAATCCAGAAAACATCGAATCCATAAATGTTCTTAAAGATGCTGAATCTATAAAAGAATATGGTGAAAAGGCAAAAGACGGTGTCGTAATTATCACGTTGAAAAAAGAAAATTGAGAAAAAAAGCAACCGAAATTTGTAAACTATTTTTAAAAACGGCTGGAACTCCCAGCCGTTTTACTATTTTTAGGAGAAAAATAAAAACAATTTTTCAACGTATATGAAAAGAAAACTCTTTAAGGCGCTTGCGAAACTTAACAAAAAAATACTGCCCAGTTATACAAAGCAAAATCTAGACCTTACCAAAGCATCAAAAATGCAATTGGCAGTATTTGGGTTCAAATTATGGGTCACTAAAAACGCCCTTGATTAAGGTTTACTGATTTAAAAGTTCAGAAGTGTGCGTATGGGCACATTTCTCAGCCTATTGCGACCCTTGAGCGCATCTAACTCTAGTAAAAAATTGAATTCAAGGATTTCACCGCCACATTTCCGGATGAGGTTGCTGGCCGCCATTGCGGTTCCACCAGTGGCAAGCACATCGTCATGCAAGATGACTTTGTCCCCTTTTATAATTGCATTTTGATGCATTTCTAATGTATCCAGACCATATTCAAGTTCATAGGTTTCTACGATAATCTCGCCGGGCAATTTACCTGGTTTTCTAATGGGAATGAATCCCACGCCCAGTTCTTGCGCCAGCAAAATACCCAATAAAAAGCCACGAGATTCTATACCCACAACATGATCTGCGCCCAGATCCCGCAACGGATCCGCAAGCATTTTAATTGCATTTTTTGTTGCCTTATAACTTTTGAGTAATGGGCTGATGTCTTTGAACAAAATCCCGGGCTTTGGGAAATTGGGCACGTCTTTTATAAAAGCTTTTAAATCCATGTTGAAATATATTATTTTCCACTAAAAGCAAAACCTCCTTTAAGTAAACTTTATCTTTGCCGCAGTCACATAAAATCTGAACCATGGGAATTCTCACTACGCAACTTGTAGCTTGTCTATTTGGCTTTACCGCAATATTGATAGGCGCTTTTGGTGCGCATACGCTCAAAAAAAAATTCACTTCTCAGCAAATGGAGTCCTTCGAAACCGGAGTGAAATATCAAATGTACCACGCATTATTGTTGCTGGTTTTGAGCTATAACCTGGGCTTTGCCACAACTCTGGAAACTACAATTCC
>JBBPYO010000281.1:0-5106 GCA_038199845.1 Flavobacteriales bacterium | reverse complement strand
TGATATTCAAGTTTCAGCGGCTATTGCTGATTTACTATTAGAATTAAACTGACAAATAAAAAAAGCGTCCTAATCTAAAGAAAAGAGAGCCCGCACAGTAGGTGTAAAGCATTCGAGTATTTGACAGGTCAAGCAACCTCATATTTAGTTTAAATTTAGGAGACTAGATCATGATTAAATGCGGATTCATATCTTCATCCTAAAAAGCCTGTTCAAGAACAAACCGTTCATCTCTGTCAACCTGTTAATGGTCTCTATTGATTTTGCAAAGACCTCATTTAAGAATAAGTTTAACATGAAGCTCCTGAAATTTTCCAAGAAACGGGTCGTTTAAATATATTTCGAAATACTACTGACGGCTAGTACATATTTCACTTTAAAAATATTTAAATTGATCAGTAAGAAAGCGGACAAAAGTACTTGTAGGTCTATTCACTATATGTGCTTAGTTGAGCAATGCTACGAACGGATAAAAACATGATAAGATTTTATTCAAATATTCCTCCGAAATTATTTGGGGCTAAAATAGAGCTTCAGCTGTAAACTGAAAATAAGAATACCATATAAAAGATCGCACAGAAAAAGTTTTAGGTTTATAAAATGAAGTAAGAAAGCTTCCGAGTTGTTATGACTTGGGAGCTTTTTTATTCGAAAAACAAATACATCCCTCGTTTATCATTATGGATCACCGGCTCCAGACGGTATGCGGTTTTCATATTTTCTGAGTTAAGCACTTCTTCCCTGCTTCCCGCGGCAAGTAGTTTTCCGTTGTTTAAAAGAACCAAATGATCTGCAAATTTAGCCGCGAGATTTAGATCGTGAACTACACCAACTATTACCAGGTCTTGTTGCTTTAAAAGTTCACGCAGTTTGTGCATAAACTGAAACTGGTAATGTACGTCTAGAAAAGTCAGTGGTTCATCTAAAACCAGATATCTGCAAGCGTTCTCTGAAGGATACCATATTTGCGAAACTACGCGCGCAAAGTGTACGCGTTGTTTTTCGCCACCGCTAAGGGTCAGATAGTCGCGATCTGCCATTGTTTCTACATCAAAAAACCGCATTGCTTCCATTACGGCCTGATCATCTTTTTTAGTCGGATTTACTGAAAAATGTGGATAACGACCCATTTTAACCACTTCCCTTACTTTTAAGGGAAAAGCTAGTTCGGTATTTTGTGAAAGCACCGCACGTACTTTTGCAAGCTCCCCCACGGAGGTATTCCGAATGTCAACTCCTTCATAAAAAACATTGCCTTCCTGCGGTTTTAATTGATTGCAAATTACTTTTACGAGAGTGGATTTTCCAGCGCCATTTGGGCCGAGAATGAGGTTTATTTTTCCAGGTTCAAAGGTGACTGATATATCTTTGAGAATGGTTTTACTTCCAATTCGAAAGTTTATGTTATTGGCTTGGATCATTTTCAGAAGAAATAATTTTTTCGTTGCAACAGAAAGATAAAAATGGGTACGCCCACCACAGAGGTTACAATACCAATAGGAAGTTCAGCCGGACGCAGCAACATTCTTGAGAGCAAATCTGCCACACATAACAATACGCCGCCCAACAGTGCACTGTTTCTAATTAAATGGCGGTTATCGCTGCCATTTATAATTCGTAAAAGGTGTGGAACAATCAGGCCAACAAAACTTATTACGCCTACAAAAGCCGTGGCAACAGCAACCATTACTACATTAATAAGCAGCACTTTCCATTTTAGGCTTTTTATGTTCACACCTAGAAATTGGGCTTCTTCCTCACCTATCATCAACGCATTTAAATGTTTTGCATAGCGCAATGAAATTAAAATGGTGCCAATTGTCGATACTCCCACAATAGCAACGGAAGTCCAGTTGGCACCACTCATGGTGCCGAGATTCCAAAAAACGATGGAACGTGCCTGTGGATCTCGTGCTATGTAACTTAAAAAGCCAACACCACTCAGAAACAATGCATTTATGGCAATACCGGTAAGCAATAATGCCACAATGGAACTTTTACCGTTTGAACGGGATTGTGAAAGGAAAAAGACCAGGCCTGTGGATAGCAAAGCGCCCAAACAAGCAGCAATGGGAAGCGTAAACTTTCCTACGTTGAAGCCAAACGATGCGCCCAAAGCAAAATAAAGTGCCGCTCCAAAAGCTGCTCCGCAAGAGGTGCCAATTAATCCAGGTTCTACTATAGGATTTCTGAACAATGCCTGTAGCAATGTTCCTCCAACGGCTAAACTTGCGCCCACAAAAATGCACAGAATAGCACGCGGCAAACGAATTTCCATAAAAATACGTTCTGTAAGATTTAACGATTCTGAATCTGTAAAAATTTTCCAAATCGACGAGCCTATTTCCTCTAGCGTTATGGATACCGCACCATACCGAATGGAGAAATAGGCGATAATTACCAAAAGAACTATTAAAATTGGAAAGGTCGCTTTGTCTTTATTTATTTTATTCAATGTTTAAAATTCAAAATTTAATGCTGGGGCAGATTCGGGGTTGACTATATGGTTCAAAATATCCCTTTTTTCAACCTCCATTGATAGCCTTACTTATTTTCGTGAATCAACTTCTGCAGTTCAATTATATTCTTACCCGTTCGCGGACCTAGGTATACCATATCATGTTCTTCCACTCGGTAGACTTTTCCCTCTTTAAAAGCGCGAGTGCTGGAAATTCCGGGCAAGTTGCCAACTTCTTCAGTCGAGCCCAATCGATCGTATCCAAAATCGGTCAATAGAATAATATCCGGATCGCTCTTTGCGACAACTTCTGGTGAAAGAAGTGTCATTCCTTTTTCGCCATCTACGGCCATTTCGCCGCCTGCCCATTCTATTAATTTTCCAGCAGTACTATTTTTGGTCATAACCAAATAAATATTGCTTGCCTGCCCAAAATGTATAATCAAAACCTTTGGTTTTTTACCATACCGTAGGGCCTGCTGTTTTGCTTGTCCTACATCTTCATCCAACGTTTTGCATAGTTTTTCGGCCTTGTCTTCTTTACCGAAATAGCGTCCCATTTCGCGTATCAAAGAATCCGTGCCAACAATGGTATTTTCGTACTGTCCGAACTGTTTCATCGGAATTTTTAAATCTTTCAATTGTGTAACTACATGTTCGGGACCAATGTTGTTGTCTTCTAAAATTAAGGTTGGTTTCATAGAAAGTATAGGTTCTGCAGCCAATGCGCGGTGGTAACCTATTGTAGGAAGTTCTTTTATCTCTGGCGGGTAAGAACTGGAAACATCTACTGCAACAATGCTCTGCTGGGCTCCTAACGCATAAATCATTTCGCTGTACTGTTTGGATATGCAGACAATGCGCTCTTCGTTGTCTTTCTTTTTATCTTCATTGCCAAACCTTCCACATGAAGTGAAAGTCAGAACGGCAAGAAATATGATTGTTAATCGTTTCAATTCTCTTTAATTTTAGTTTAAACTCTCTTCTCTGTACTTCTTTCGATTAGTAACTTTATTATAGAAAGATAGGGAACTTCAAAATCTAATGTATTCTTAAAAGAATTATTTTTCAAATTAAGTCCGTCTTAAAAGTCAGTATTCCAGCGACGCAGGAATGTATTTATCACAAAGCTGGTTTTCTGTTTCCCCCGGCACTCCATTTGAAAAGGTTGCCGTTTTTGTAAAAGTATGGATGGTTTTGTGAAATGCCAGGTTTTTATTTTAAAAATATCTGTGATTTTTTTTGGTTCTAAATGGAATATTATGGGTTGTTAAATCAAATTTCATTAATTGCCAGGTCGAGCACAGTCGAAAACCTATAGCCTCTCGACTGCGCTCGAGGTGACATATCAACATTCTATGATTACCCACATAAAATCATTTAGACCTTATTTTAAGTAGCTATTTAATCTTTGATCGGATAACTTTGCGAGTAATTATTTTGAAAAATGTGTTTTGGGATGTTATTTATAATTTTTAAATGGCACTTCAGCTTTCAGTAGTAATGGAATCTCAAATGGAACACCCAATTAATGCATACCGGTTTAAGCACCTAAATTAAGTTTTTCTCCTTTTGAGTTGAGCGATAGACAAATAATATCTCTAATGCGCTCGATGTACAGATCAACACACCTTATATCCTGAGCGCTTCATCCATTTAACAACTTCATACCAGATCACTGAGATAAGACCTATACTTACAGCAATCGATAATTGCATGAAATTGGGAGATTCAAACTCAAAAAAGGCGGATAAAGGTTTGGCATAGAGTAGTACCCCGGTAATTGAAATAGTGATACTTATGATCAAAGTTACTAGATTGTTCTTATAGCGCACCGTAGTAAGAATTGAGTAATAAAAAGATCGATTTACCAGAGTTAATACAATGTTGGCTGCTATAAGTACCGTAAAAACCAGTGTTCTCGTAAGTGCTTCGTTATAACCCTGCGCGACGGAATACCGGTACATAAGTAAGGTTCCAGCGGTAATGACCAACCCTTGTATGACGCTCGTGGTTAGCTCTTTTAGATTGAAAAAAGTACTCGTATATGCACGGGGTTTTTGAAGCATGCTGTTTTTTTCAATGGGCTCGTTTTCATAAATAATGGAGCAGGTGGGGCCCATGACCAGTTCCAGAAAAATAATATGCACGGGCGAAAAGATATTCGGATAGATCCAACCCAGAGCCAGCGGAAGAAAAACCGTCAAAATAATCGGGATGTGAATGGAAATTATATACTGAATGGCTTTTTTAAGATTCGCATATATTCTTCTTCCCATCGCGACGGCATCAACCAACTTTGAAAGATCATCGTCTTTAAGTATTAAAGAAGCCGCTTGTTTGGCGATTTCGGTTCCCTTAGTTCCCATGGCGATTCCAATGTGTGCTGCTTTAAGTGCAGGGCCATCATTTACGCCATCTCCTATCATTGCTACGATTTCTTTATTTTCTTTTAGGGCATTGATGATTTTCAATTTTGCCTCCGGAAACATTCTGGTAAAAACCTGATGATCTTCAACGGTTTTCTGAATGTCGCTTTCCGGTAAATTCAGTAGTTCATCTCCTGAAATACTTTTCTCAAAACCTTTAAAGCCCACTTGACGGGCTATTGCCGTGGTGGTCGTTGCATTGTCTCCAGTAATGATCTT
>JBBPYO010000280.1:0-2854 GCA_038199845.1 Flavobacteriales bacterium | reverse complement strand
GACCTGGAGACTGGTACGCAACCGTATTTCAACCATTTTTGAGGAAGGCAGTTCACCGTTACGCGATAATCAAGAACACCGGGACAGGGTTATTTTTAATCTTGATGAGATAGAAATGCAACTACCTGTACAAATAGGTGATTATACTGATTTCTATTCCTCCAAAGAACACGCGACAAACGTAGGTAAAATCTTTCGAGATAAGGAAAACGCGCTGTTGCCAAACTGGATGCACATGCCCGTAGCTTACCATGGTCGAAGCAGTTCTATCATTCCATCGGGAATTCCTGTGCATCGTCCACAAGGTCAAAAATTACCTAATGGCGCCACTGTACCTATTCTGGGTCCTTCGCGTTCAGTAGATTTTGAGCTTGAAATGGCTTTTATCACCACAGATGCTAACGAACTGGGGCAACCCATCCCTGTTGAGGAAGCTGACGATTATATTTTTGGCCTCGTTCTATTTAATGACTGGAGCGCACGCGACATTCAGAAATGGGAATATGTGCCATTGGGTCCTTTTTTGGCTAAAAATTTCGCCTCCTCCATGTCTTGCTGGATCGTAACCCTTGATGCGCTCGAACCCTTTAAGACCGACGGACCGAAACCTGAAAAAGAACTTCTGCCCTATTTAAATTACAAAGGAAAAAAGAATTATGATATAAATCTAGAAGTGGCCATACAGCCTGAAGGCAAAGGAGAAACGGTAGTGACACGTTCCAACTTTAAGCATATGTACTGGAACATGAACCAGCAACTCGCGCACCATACTATTAGCGGTTGTCCGGTAAATTCTGGCGATATGATGGGCAGCGGTACCATTTCTGGACCCACGCCAAATTCATATGGCTCTATGCTAGAACTGAGCTGGAAAGGTTCAAAACCCATAAAATTAAACGAAGGTGGTGACCGAAAGTTTATTGAAGACAATGATACGGTTATCATGCGTGGTTATTCCGAAAAAAATGGTGTACGCATTGGTTTTGGAGAGGTTTCTACTAAGTTGTTACCGATTTTTAAGAAGAAGTAAATCCACCTATCCCTCAAAGGGGGAACTTTCACTCGGATGAATTAAAATCCTGAAACGCTATTGTGTTTTGGGATTTTTTGTTTGAGAATGTGAAGGACTACGCTGCAAATTACACATCTATTGAGTTATGACTTAATCAATACACTTATTAATATTGTATTCTACAAAGTTTAAAAATTGAATATAATTCAAAAATTGGTTGTAAGCCATTTGAGAAAACATGTAAAACCAATAAACAATTTGGAAAAGCAATGAAAAAACATCATTACAAAATCGAAATTGAGTGGACCGGAAATAAAGGAGATGGAACCCTGAATTACAAGTCGTACCACAGAAACCATAAAATTATGGCCGACGGAAAATATGTTGGGATAAGAGGTTCTGCTGACGTTAATTTTATGGGAGACAAAATGCTATATAATCCAGAAGAACTTTTTTTATCTTCCATTTCGGCTTGTCATATGCTTTGGTATTTACATTTATGCGCTATTAATAACATTGTTGTAACCGAATATTTAGACAATGCAACAGGAATTATGGAAGAAACTGAAAACGGCAGTGGAAAATTTACGGAAGTAACCCTAAATCCCAATATAAAAATTACGGATTTAAATATGGTTTCTAAAGCGAATGACTTACACAAAGAAGCTAATAAAATGTGTTTTATTGCTAATTCTTGCAACTTTAAAATCGGACATAATCCAATTTTAACTGCGGAATAAAATACTTGCCATAAAATATAAAAAGAATAAGAGTTTCAATATGGAATAAAAATCTTTTACCCATTAACAAAGTTAGTCAAATGAACAATTTGAATGTATCCAGAAAAATTATGGTAAACTTTGAATTTGAATGAAAGCCAGACCGAAAATTAAGCGCGGTAACCCATTACTATTATTATACTAAATTGTCTCCTCAAATAGGGCTCGCTCCTACTTTCTTCTGACGGTAAGAAATGCGTAGATAATAAGTTTTATTTATCTCAACGTGTAGAAACGGAAATGTATATCTGTCTTTTGTCCCAAAGTAGCTTTTCGTCAGCCTGAGCGCGGTCGAAGGGTTAGACAAAAACGTTTCGACTGCGCTCAACGTGACATTTGAATACTCATTTAAACTTACTTGACATCAAACGGACATACAAAAACGGAATAATTATTCAAACTTCAAAGCGCTATCCAACATAGGATTATGGTTTATGTAAATGACAAAAATGTCTTGCTCGCTGATCATAAACTTAATTTTTATTCAATGCGATTTTTGAATCTACATTATTATATAAGCAAAAGTCATGATTAACCGTATAAATTGTAAACCATATATTCTATAAATCTGAATACTTTAGCTGCTCATAACTACTGGAAACTGCTCACCGAGACTAAAGATTGAGACTGAATACTGCCAACTGAGACCGCCCACTGAAAAATTACCACTTTATAACCGCACTCCCCCACGTAAAACCACTACCAAAAGCAGCCAAAACCACGTTATCCCCTTCTTTGATCTTGCCTTTTTCCCAAGCTTCGGTCAGTGCTATGGGAATTGACGCAGCCGTGGTGTTACCGTATTTCTGTATGTTGTTATAGATCTGATCGTCGCTGAGTTTGAAATGTTTTTGCACAAACTGAGAGATCCGCAAATTGGCCTGGTGCGGGATCAACATATCAATATCTTTAGCGGTGAGTCCGTTTTTTTCAAGTCCTTCATTGACCACTTCCGCAAAGCGCTGCACGGCATTTTTAAAAACAAATTGACCGTTCATATAAGGATAATACGGAATATCTTCCTGTGGATGTTTTTCTATAAGCTCGGGAACCCATTCCATCG
>JBBPYO010000279.1:0-4288 GCA_038199845.1 Flavobacteriales bacterium | reverse complement strand
TCAATCTGATTCCCCAGGGCAGAGACTTTATTTGTATACGAAATAACAGAGCGTTCTTTGGCTTCCACTTGTTCACCGGTACGCGCCACTAGATTAGGATCAAAATATTCATTTTTTACTTCGGAAATAAATAAAATGGTATCTCCTTTCTTTACGAAATCACCTTCACGTACATACCACTTTTCAACACGGCCAGGAATGGGGGATTGTATGGTTTGTGGGCGCTGGTCTGGAGTAAGTGTGGTCACATAACCAGCACCGGAGATAGTCTGCGTCCAGGGTAAAAATAGGATAAGCACCAATATAATGGCAAATATCGCCAAAAAACGGTTGAGGTACTTATAATGTACTCTGTTAAACACCATTTTTGAGGATGAATACTCTGAAATGTCAACTTTTTTATCAAGATTATCGTGGGATATATTGAGCATTTGCGATTAGTTTAATGTAATTATTTTCCCTTCATTCAAGTAGATCTGATCTTTACAGTATTCTTGCCAAATCTTATCCTGACAAACCACGATCAGCGCCCAAGGATTATCTTTTTCAAAAAGGAAATCCACGATTTTGCGTTCCTCTGCTTCGGCAAACTGATTAATGGGATCTTTGAGAACCAGAAGTTTCGGTTTGCGAACAATACTTCGGGCAAGTACGATTTTTTTGGATACCGTGTTTGAAAATTGTTTTCCTTCGGGATACACTATGGTATGAAGCCCTTTTTCCTGTTGCTTGACAAACTCGTTAAGTCCCGTTTTTTCAATGGCCCAGTACACATCATCTTGATTAATTGAAGTATCGCCGAAGGTAATATTATCTAAAATTGTCCCTTCAAAAGGTGTTTCATCAGGTAGCGACTGTCCTATAAGCCCACGGTAATGATTCAGATTAAGACCTTTTAAAGAGCGATTATTGATAAAAATCTCACCAGAAGTTGGCTCAAGGATACCGGTAATCAACTTTAATAAAGTTGTTTTTCCAGATCCATTGGGTCCCAGGAGCAGTGTACAGTTTTTGGGATTAAGGGTCAGAGATACATTGTCAAGAATGATCTTGCCGTCTGCTTGTGATTTATAGCTCACGTTTTGCAATTCTATTGTAAGATCGTCAGCTGCTGTAAAAGGTTTTTCACCTTCCTGTGATTCCAGTTTTTTATCAACCACTTGGCCTATTTTTTCAAGGGCGGTAAGTACGTCATAAAAAGTCTCCAGACCCAGAATAAGTTTTTCTACTGAATTTATTATAGTAAGAATTATAATTTCCGAAGCTACAAACTGACCGATGTTCATTTGCTGATTGAGCACAAGAATCCCACCTATTACTAATAAACCCGCGGTTATGAGTACCTTAAAGCTGATCATCTGGATAAACTGAATCCGCAAGATCCTAAAGTGATCTTCGCGAGATTGCAGATAATCGCTTACCAAAGCATCATTTTTATTGAGCGCCAGGCTGGTTTTTCCCGAAAGTTTAAAACTCACCAGTGTACGGGCGATTTCCTGAATCCAATGGGCGATTTTGTACTTATATTTAGATTCATTTAAACTTGTCTGCAAACCGGTATTTCCGGTAAACCGAAAAACTACATATACAAGAACCAGCAGCAATAAGCTATAAATAATAAAAAAGGGATGATACAGCGATAGTAGAACAAGGCCAAAAATGATCTGTACCAGTGCGGTGGGAAAAGCAAGAACCAATTTAAAGAGCCCCTTCTGAATGGTGAGCACATCAAAAAACCGGTTGGCCAGTTCTGGCGGATAATAATTCTCCAGTTCGCTCATCTTAATCTTCGGAAACCGGTAGGTGAATTCAAAAGAAGCACGCGTGAATATCTTCTGCTGAATATTTTCCAGAATGCGGATTTGCATTAATTGTAAAATTCCCACAAAGGCAACACCCAGCGTTACGAGTATGACCAGCAATATCCATGAGGTGCTGACTTGCGCGCCCTGTATCAAGTTTACGATCGCCTGTATTCCCAGTGGTAGTGAGAGACTTACGAGACCCGCAAAAATGGCGTAGTATAAAATTTGTAAAAAATCTTTGCGTTCCAATTTAAGCAGGTTGACAAAACGGTGCCAAGGTGACATCTTGTTTTTCGACATTATCTAGGCGTTTAAAAGTTTTTGAGTCAAATGCTTAAAATAGGTCGCGGGAGAATTTTCTGCGTTGCAATCTGTAATAGAAGCAAAGTGATTTTTGAGAAAGTGCTGGTGGAGTGATCCTTCTAAAATTGTGCTCGCCAGTGAAGTAGGATAGGGATAGTTCGCATCAACGTCAATAATCATGTCTTTGAGCCTATCTACCAAACGTTTATACGTTAAAAAATATCCTTCTCTATTCTCTTGATCCAGATCTTTAGTGAGATAGGATTTGGAATATTCATTAATAACAATTTTGTTCAGTTTTACCTCGTTAATATGACTAAAAGAACGATCCTCTTCTACTTCCCGGGAGATAATTTCAATTGCACGATCCAGTTTCTGGCGGGTATTTGCCAGATTATTGGTCGCAAAAACGAGTTGATATTCCTTCCAGCCCCAATACCAAGAGGTCAGATAGAGCAAAAATTTATGTTTGTTCTCAAAATAGCGATAGATTGAACTCTCATTAGAACCTAAAAATTCTCCAAGCTTTTTAAAGTTGAAGTTATCAAAACCCAAATCATCAATAAGCAAAATGCCTTCTTGTACTATGCGTTTGCCCAGTTTAGAAGATCCCGGATCTTTTATGTACAATCGATCGTTAATTGAAATTTGTAAATTTTTCAGTAATTGCTGCATGCAAATTAATTTTGCGCAAAATTAATAGTATTACTGTTAATACTGAAAGTAATTATGTTATATTTTGTTGTGTTAGGAAGCAAATATTTCTATAATTAAGCTTTAATTAAGACTATAAATGAAAATTCCCTGAAGCTAAGAATAAGGAACTTATTCTAGATTAAAAAAATTGAAATCAATTGGAATGGGTAATTTTTAGGCTTTGTCAGAAAAAGCATATTCTAGAATTTACACGAATAGTTTTTACAGCACTTCAGAAGAAGATATTGTGGAACGCTGTCCTAATCTCCTAGATGCACAGCATTTATTCGAATTTAAAAACCTTGTTTTAGAACGGTCGTTCGATATAATTCTGTACAAAATTACCCATTATGACGAAAATAGAATTTCAAAGCATCGCTATTGGGCCCTAGAAAAATAGAATGGATATAATAGAAAAAAAATTTATTCCAAAGGTCTTTTTTTAATCATTCCGCCTTTGGCGTCTTTAATACTTTGCATGATGACAAACGCATCCCTATCAATTTTGTCGATTTCAGTCTGTAATTTTGATAACTCTAGCCTTGTGATTAACGTGTATAAAATCTCAATGCGCTCTCGTTTGACCCCATTAGCGGAATAACCCTGCTTGCCGGTATAAATTGTACATCCCCGGCCCAGTTTTTCAATAATCGCAATGCGTATTTCTTCGTGTTGTTTGGAAATGATCGTGACGCCAATATATTCTTCAATACCTGAAACGACAAAGTCTACCGTTTTTGCTGCCGCCAAATACGTAAGAATTGCGTAAAGCGCGATTTCCATATTAAAAATATATGCGCCTACACTAAATATAACCACATTAAATATTAAAATAATATCACCAATGCTGAGTGCTGTTTTTCGACTGATGAATACAGCGAGAACTTCGGTGCCGTCTATTACTGCTCCCCCACGAATGCTCAGTCCAATGCCCAAGCCCAAAAAGAAACCACCAAAAACAGCAACGAGCAACTTATCATCGGTAATCGTGGGCATAGGAACAAAATGTATACTTACCGCAAGCAAAAAAATGGCGATAAAGCTGCGCACTGCAAATGCACGGCTTATTGTAGAAAACCCTAATATTATAAACGGGATGTTTATAAGCACAAGAAAAATACCCAGACTACCCGTAGTCAATTCAGTCGCCATAAGTGAGATGCCCGTTACCCCGCCATCCATAAAACCATTGGGGAGTAAGAAACCGTTTAAACCCAGATTTGCTGCTGCAATACCTAAAAGAATCAGGAAGCTATCATGTATGAAGTGTTTTATCTCAACTTTTATATCATTTATCTCATGAGCAAACTTTTTATCAGGCGTAAAGCCCTTTTTTTTGTGAAGTTTGCGCTTGGTAGCTTCAATGATAATCCGTTGTATAATATTCATGGGTGCTGCAATATTTATTGAGCCAAAAATAACATTTAAAATTGATCACCCTTTGCTATTGTAAGGTAAAGCTTGAGCAATGCTCATTTTAGAGC
>JBBPYO010000278.1:0-8227 GCA_038199845.1 Flavobacteriales bacterium | reverse complement strand
AGAGGCTATAAAAAGCGGCGTAATTCATGGTATTTCAACCGAAATAAACGGAATAATAGATTGGTACAGAGAAAGTTACCCTAAACTAACGGTTATTTTAACGGGAGGAGACGCGCAATTTTTGTCTAAAACCTTAAAAAATGGCATCTTTGCGCATTCAAATTTTCTTCTCGAAGGATTAGATTACATAATGGTATTTAACACGACTCAATGATAAAAAGGTTTTTGCTCATACTAGCGGTATTCCTTACCGCCCCTATGTTTGCTCAAGAAGGAAATTCATCCCCATATTCCTATTACGGCATTGGCTTACGTAATTTTACGGGAACGGTGGAAAATCAGGCTATGGGAGGCATCAGTATTCTGGGGGACAGCATTCATATGAACTTACAGAACCCTGCAAGTTTTGGTGCCCTGCGGCTTACTAATTTCACTCTTGGTGGAAGCCGAAAAGACGTTCGTCTTAACAGCGATGGCGGTAAGGGAACAAACACATCCACCACATTAGATTATCTTGCCCTGGGTTTTCCAATCGCGAAAAATATGGGCGCGGCTTTTGGCCTTATGCCCTATACTTCGGTAGATTATAAGATTACCAATCGCGATGGAGATTTGTATGAACGTTTTATGGGCCGTGGCGGACTCAATAAAGCCTTTATAAGCTGGGGATATGAATTCTTACGTGGAATACGCGTAGGTGGTACGGCCAGTTATAATTTTGGAAATATACGCCGCGATGTTGTGCAGAATAATAGCAACCAACAGTTTGGAATTCAGGAAATCAATAGGTCTGATATAAGTGGTGTTTCCTTTAATTTCGGTCTTCAGGCAGAACGTCCAATTACTGAAAATCTAAATATCTACGGTTCTGCAAGCTATAGCCCAGAAAGCAATATAAATGCAGAAAATAATCGGGAGATTGCTACAGTGCTCGTTTCGCCAGGAAATGACAATATTAGTAGACCTCAGGAAAGTTTGCCTGCTCAAAAAACTAAAACAGATTTTAATCTTCCTTCGGAATATAAATTGGGACTTGGTCTTGGTGAGTCAAATAAATGGTTTGCAGGTGCCGAGTATACCAGCATTCAGGCCAGTCAATTCACAAATCCATCCTACAGTCTGCAAAATGTAAGCTATGATGACGATTCACAATTCCGTTTGGGAGGATTTTATATACCTCGTTTTAATTCCATTACAAGTTACTGGGACAGAATGGTTTATAGGGCTGGTTTCCGCTATCAAGAGACCGGTTTAAACATTAATGGAATTGGTATAAACGAGTTTGGCATATCTTTTGGTTTGGGGTTACCAATGGGTCGGACATTTAGTAACGCAAACCTAAGTTTTGAATATGGGCAGCGTGGTACACAGAATGCAGGACTTATTAGAGAAGATTTTTTTAAGGTCGGTCTTAGTTTATCTTTAAATGATAAATGGTTTGTGCCTTTTAAATTTAATTAAATTTGCTAATATTGTTTTTTTAAAACCAATTAAGATGAAAATCAAACTTACACTACTTTTACTAACCATGTTTGCTGGTGCCAGCACATTAAGGGCGCAGTCATCTGTAGATTGCGTAACCACAGGTTCTATCTTTACAGAAAATGCCAAGGTTAAAAACTATGAAGCCGCTTACGAGCCCTTCAGACAACTGATGGATAATTGCCCTAAGTGGTCTTACGCGCTGTATCAATATGGTGAGCGTTTGTACCGCGATAGACTTGAAAAAGCTCCAGAAGCCGATAAAAAGGCCGTAGCAATGGAATTTATCCAGATGTATGAGCAAAAATATGAGAACTACCCAGACCGCGTTTCCCAGGGTGCTAATCTTTCTGATATCGCAGAGCTTATGTACGATAATGGGATAGGAAAAAAAATGGAGGAGTTCAAGAAATTTGAAGAAGCCTGGAATACTGACAAAGAATCTTTTACCAGCCCACGAGCTCTTTACATCTACTTTGTACTTGCTGTAGAACTGCAAGAAGCTGGTGAAATGGATCTTAATCAGATTTTTGTTCTTTATGATGAAATTCAGGAAAAAATAACTACAGAGCAAAACGCTGCTGCAGAGAGCGTGGCCCCACTTCTTGAAAAAGAAGAAGCAGGTACCGCACTTGACTCAAAAGAAGAGCGCGCTAAAAATGCGGCCAACAGCAACTTGGAGAATTACGCTAAAATAACTGCTGGTATCAATGAAAAACTAGGTAAACTTGCAGATTGTGAAAACCTCATTCCTCTTTATCAGAAAGATTTTGATGCTAAAAAAGATGATATTGACTGGATTAGACGTGCTGCGGGAAGAATGTCTTCTAAAGAATGTACCGAAGATCCCTTCTTTGAAAAACTGGTTGTACAGTTAGATAAATTAGAGCCATCAGCGCAAACCGCTTATTATTTAGGTCAGTTGGCAGATAAGAATGGGGATAATTCTAAGGCAATGAGCTATTACGAGCAATCAGCGAATCGTGAGACAGATCCTAATCAGAAGTCAAAAGTATTTATGCGCTTGGCTGAAAAAATGAGAAGCAGAAAAAGCTATTCACAAGCACGCGGTTTCTACCAGAAATCACTTGAAGCTAAACCTTCTAACGGTAGAGCGTACTTAATGATCGCAAATATGTATGCCGCCAGTGCAAATGACTGTGGTACCACTCAATTTGAAAAACGTGCCATCTATTGGTTGGCTGCGGATTATGCTTCACGTGCTGGTAAAATAGATCCTTCTATTGCCTCTAATGCTAATGCAGCAGCCACAAGCTATCGTGGTCTTGCACCTTCCAAAACAGAGATTTTTCAAAGTGGAAAAGCAGGTCAGAAAGTAAACTTTAGCTGTTGGATAGGTGGAAGCGTTACCGTTCCAAGTCCTTAATGCAGCATAAAATAACATATACCATTTTAAAAGGGGTTGCAGCTTTTGCTGTGACCCTCTTTTTTGCGTGTGCAAATAACTCAGGAGAGCTTCAACGCTTTAATCAGCGCGCAGAAGGACCGGCGGCCACAGGAGAAGGTCTGGTATTGCGATATACAGATTCCGGAAAAGTGGTGGCTACTTTACGCACACCAGAAATGCTGGATTATAGTATCTCAGAATTTCCCTATCAAGAATTTCCCGAGGGTGTAGATGTTACCTTTGTAGGTGATGATAAAAAAGAAAATTACATTACCTCTAAGTATGCTAAACTTTTCAAACAAACCAATCTTGTAGACCTTCGAAACAATGTAGTTTTGATATTAAGTGATTCTACTACCTTAAGAACTTCGCAGTTATACTGGGATCAGCGTAACAACTGGATTTTCACAGATAGAACATACACCATAAATTTTCCCGATGGTTCTTTTAATAATGGGCAAGGTTTTGATAGTAGCGAGAATTTTAAAAATTTCTTATCTTCAGGCAATCAAAGTAAAATGTTTGTAAAAGAAGATAAAAACGCCAAAAGAGACAGTATTAATGAGTAAGTACTTTAAATATTTCGAATATGCCTATCTGGTTATAGTAGTCCTGTTTCTGTTTAAGGCCTACAGTTCGTGGCCAGCAGAACCTAACCAGACTTATTTTTCACTCTTTTTTGTAGCCCTGGCTATAGGAATGTTTTTTTTTAAAAGACGTTTCAGAAAAAAATATGAGCAAAATCAGAGCGATAAATAAATGGAAACCGAAATTATTGTAATAATCATTTCGCTTTTGCTTTCTGCTTTTTTTTCAGGTATGGAGATCGCTTATGTATCGTCAAATAAAATACATATAGAGATTGAAAAAAAACAGAATGACCTTATTGCTAAAACCTTAACCCGCCTTACTCAGAAACCATCCAAATTTATTGCTACCATGCTTGTAGGCAACAATCTGGCTCTTGTGGTTTATGCCTATTTTATGGGGGCTCTTCTACAGCATTGGCTTACCGGTTTTGATTTTGGCTACCAGTGGATCAACGATTTCTTAATCCGGTTCAGTCTTATTACACAGACAATAATTTCTACCCTTATCGTATTATTAACGGCAGAATTTTTACCTAAAGTGTTTTTTCAGATCTATGCGAATTCACTCTTAAAGATTTTTGCAATTCCTGCATATGTTTTTTACTTGTTATTTTACTTTATATCAAGCTTTGTGATCTGGATTTCTGATATGGTTTTAAAGCGTTTTTTTAAGACAGAAGGTGACGAAGTACAGTTAGCATTCACCAAAATCGAACTGGGTAACTATATTTCAGAACAAATGGAATCTATTGAAACCAGCGAAGAAGTGGATTCTGAAATACAGATTTTTCAAAATGCGCTTGAGTTTTCTGAAGTAAAATCACGTGAAGTGATGATCCCAAGAACAGAAATGGTTGCAGTTGAAAAAAATACACCAATTTCAGAATTGAACGCACTTTTTACACAGACCGGTCTTTCTAAAATTTTAGTCTACACAGATTCCATAGATGATATTCTGGGCTATGTGCATTCTTTTGAGCTATTTAAAAAACCTGCCCACATTGAAGAAATACTCATGCAAGTCATCTTTATACCAGAAACCATGCTGGTCAAAGATGTGCTTAATGTTTTGATAAAAAAAAGGAAAAGTATTGCGGTAGTAATTGATGAATATGGCGGCACCAGTGGTATGATGACTGTTGAAGATATTGTTGAAGAGCTTTTTGGCGAGATCGAAGATGAACACGACAGTATCTTACTTATTGAAGAAAAAATAGATGAAAATACATATCGGTTTTCTGCGCGTCTTGAAGTAGATTACCTTAATGAAACGTATAAATTAAACCTGCCGGAAAATGAAAATTATGAGACCCTGGGCGGTTTAATTGTAAATGAAGTGGAAGGAATACCCGATGAAAATGAACTGCTTGATATAGATGGTTATCAGTTTCATATCCTCCAGACCTCAAGTACTAAAATTGAATTGGTGCAGATTAAGAAAATTGAAGAGAATTGAAATAGTTGATTTTAGTTGAAATCAGCAACCTCGACGGAATTTAACTCTCTGGAAGCATAAAAATCGGTTTTTCACAAAAATTGATTACAAACGATTTTAGGTAAAAGCAAGGAATAATCTTATACTGAAATCGCTTCCTTCCTTCTGAAAAGGGCTGAGAATGTAATTCAATAGAAAAACCTTTCTAAAATCTACCGGAAAAACATACCTCTCACATTTAAGGTTTTCTTATTTAGGCGATTTCGGTTTCGTTTTGTGATATAAAATAGTATTTTCGCCCATTATTCCGCCACAGGCTATTATAAATTAGCGTTAAAGCGGATATATAATGCAGAACTAAAAATTAACTCGCAGGGATTTCCTTGCACATTAGTCGTATATACATGGCACTTTTAAACAAAATCAGGCAGCGTTCGGTATTTTTGATCATTATCATTGCTCTGGCTCTATTTTCATTTGTACTTGCAGATCTCTTTAAAGGCGGCGGTTTTAATACCCAGAAATCGCAACGTGTACTTGCCACCGTAAACGGCGAGGATATAGACCGGGACGATTTTGCTAAAAAAGTAGAATTACAGACCAGTCGTTATGGGGGTCAAATGAGCACTACTAGAGTTCAAAATATGGTTTGGCAACAAGCACTTAACGATGTGCTTCTTGGAGATCAGATGGATGAACTTGGTATTTCTATTGAGCAAGATCGTCTGAACAGTATTCTTAAGGATGCCCTGCAAAATGAGCCACAGTTTCAGGATGCAAATGGAGTTTTCAGCGAAGCTAAAATGAGGGAATATATTGCAACCCTACGCGCTACAAATCCCGCCGGTTACGATCAATGGGTAGATTACGAAAAGGGGCTTGCAAAAAATGAAGAAGAATTGATTTATTTCAATTTAATTAAAGCTGGTCTGGGCGCAACTTTAAATGAAGGCAAACAGGCGTATGAGATGCAGAACAGCACACGTGATGCGCAATTTGTTCAAATTCCATTTACAAGTATCCCAGATGATCAAGTAGCAGTTTCTAAAGCAGATATTCAAGATTATATTGACAAACACAAAAATCAATATAAAGTAGAAGCTAACCGAAGCATTCGCTTTGTGAAATTTGAGGAAAAACCTACCCTTGGCGATGAGCAGGCGGTAGAAAAAGATTTAGCTACATTACTTGATGACAAAGCGGGTTACAATGCCGCAACGAAATCTAACGATACTATTGCCGGTCTTAAAAAAACCGAAAATGCTGAAGAATTTGTAAACGAATTTTCTGATCAACGTTTTGAAGATCGTTTCTTTTTTAAGAGCGAATTGCCAGCTGCATATCAAGATCAACTTTTTGGCTTAAATATCGGTGAGGTTTTTGGTCCTTACAAAGACAATGGTTTTTACAAAATATCCAAAGCTGTCGCTGTAGAGCAAATACCAGATTCAGTAAAATCTTCACATGTACTATTGCCTTACGTAGGCTTGCAGAATGCAGGAGAAGTAACGCGCACCAAAGCACAATCACAAAAACTTGCAGATAGTATTGCTGAAGTTTTGCGAAAAACCCCTTCTAAAATGGCAGAACTTGCCGAAGCGTTTTCCGCAGACCCTGGCAGTGCTGCAAAAGGTGGTGATTTAGGTTATGCTACCAAAAACACCTTCGTAAAACCGTTTAACGATTTCGTTTTTATGAAAAAAACAGGTGATATTGGAGTTGTTGAAAGTCAATTCGGTTTTCATGTGATCAAGATCGATGATCAAAAAGGGGAACAGCGCGCTATTAAACTAGCGACTGTAACAAAAAAAATTGAAGCTTCACAAAAAACCGTGAATGAGGTATTTACTACAACGACCAAATTCGAAATGGCGGCAAGTCAGGACAGCAAACAATTTGCAGAAATAGCTAAAAAGGATAATTATACGGTACGGCCTGTAAATAATATAAAAGCGCTTGAGGAAACAATACCTGGTGAAGGTAGCCAGCGCGAGATTATTCGATGGGCATTTGAAGATGAAACCGAAGTGGGCGCAATAAAACGCTTTACAATAAACGGTGGTTATCTTGTCGTTCAACTTACAAAGAAAAGTCCTGCCGGACTCATGCAAGTTGACGAAGCTTCTCCCAGCGTAACGCCACTTGTTCGCAATGCTAAAAAGGCAGACATGATCAAGAATAAAATTTCTGGCTCTGATTTAAAAGCTATTGCAAGTGCAAATAATGTGCAGGTACAGTCTGCGTCTGCGATAAGCTTAAAAAATCCTAACCTTGCCGGTGCGGGTCGCGAACCTAAAGTGGTTGGCGCATTGTTCGGCTTAAAAGAAAATACTGTTTCTGAACCTGTAGTGGGAGAAAAAGGTGTTTACCTTATAAAGCCCACCGCAATCAATAATGCTAAGGAGATGGATAATTACTTAAGTTTTGCTATGCAGCAGACTGCTACAAACCGTAATGCAGTAAATATCAATGTGGCAAAAGCGCTTGAAGATGCAGCAGATATTGATGATAAAAGGGCTAATTTTTATTAATAATCGCCTATTTTTATAGTGAATAACAAAAACCATTTTCAACTTTTGAAAATGGTTTTTTCAATTTTAGATTATGACACTTCCAGAGTTGCATGCCCTATTTCTGACCAGTTCAGGAATCTGCACAGATACACGAAAAATCGCCGAAAACAACCTATTTTTCGCCCTCTCTGGCGAAAATTTCAATGGAAATATCTTTGCTGAAGCTGCACTGAGAAATGGTGCATGTAAAGCCATTATTGATGATGCAGAATTGCAACGTGGCAAGGAGACCTTTCTTGTGGAAAATACGCTTAAAACGTTGCAAGAATTGGCTAATTTTCATAGAAAATACCTCAATTTGCCCATTATTGCACTTACCGGAAGTAATGGCAAAACGACCACCAAAGAATTAATTAACGCGGTACTCTCAAAAAAATATAAAACTACTGCAACGCAAGGCAATTTCAATAACCATATAGGGGTGCCGTTAACGTTATTAGCAATGACAAAAGACACCGAAATAGGAATTGTAGAAATGGGCGCCAACCATCTCGAGGAAATCAAAAACCTATGTCTTATCGCTGAACCCAATTATGGATATATTACCAATTTCGGAAAAGCACATTTGGAAGGATTTGGGAGCGAAGCCAATATCGTAAAAGGGAAAAGTGAACTTTATGATTTTATAAAAGCTACGGGCGGTACGCTTTTTATAAATGAAGACGATCAAAAACAGGATACCCTTTCTAAGAATATAAACAGATTTACCTTCGGGAAAGAAAGCAGTTGTGATGTTATT
>JBBPYO010000277.1:0-3656 GCA_038199845.1 Flavobacteriales bacterium | reverse complement strand
GTTTTTACAGCAGACGGAATCGATTTTGAAGCCCGGTGGCCGTTTGAGCCTGATTTCATACCACTCGCTGGAAGATCGTTTAGTAAAACGATACATACGAAGTGGACTGTTTCAGGGCGAGCCAGAAAAAGACGTTTTTGGGCACTTTGAAGTTCCTTTTAAAAAAGTAGGAAAGCTCATCGTTCCAGATAAAAAAGAAATAAAACAGAATAATAGAGCCCGCAGCGCAAAACTGCGCATCGCAGAAAAGCTCTAGCAAATAACAATAATAATAACAATTATAAATAGTACGTGAAAAACGGTATTTACCACATATTAAAAGGAAAATTTCTGGTAAGCGATGATGCTATGAAAAACTGGCGCATGATCATTTTTCTATCCGTTCTGGCCATTATTATGATCGCAAGTTCGCATCGTGCCGATCGTAAAGTGCACGAGATTTCAGAATTGAATACCGAAGTAAAAGCCCTGCGGAGTGAGTTTGTCGATACCCGTTTACAAGTACGCAGTCTTATTATGGAAAGTGCGGTAACGCGTAAAGTTGCAGATCAAGGTTTGCGACCTCCACTCGTTCCGCCTAAAAAGATTAGAGTTAAGAAAAATACCTCCGAATAACGGAAAACACATGGCAATAAGTGAAAAAAACATATTAAACCGTATGTACCTGGTCGCCGGGGTTCTTTTTCTGGTTGCGATAGCCGTGGCCATAAAGCTCGTCGATATTCAGGTGGTGGATGGTGATAAATACCGCGCGCTTGCAGAAGCACGTACAGAACGTATGTTCACTATTCCAGCAAACCGCGGAAATCTATATGCCGGTGATGGCAGTTTGCTGGCAACTTCGGTGCCTAAGTATGACATTCGTTTTGATGCACTTGCCCCCACAGATGCCGATTTTGAAGCTAATATTGCCGCTTTAGGCAAAGGTTTGTCCGGTATTTTGGGCAAGGAATCGTCTTATTATGTAAACCTTATGCGCCGTGCGCGCGCCAATAAAAACCGCTACTTATTTATTACCCGTAATCTGGGTTATGCACAATATATGAAAGTGAAGGGTTTGCCACTTTTCAATAAAGGTCCTTATCAGGGCGGTATCATTACCGAGCAACATATTGAGCGCGAACATCCACTGAATAAAATGGCAGAGCGAACCGTGGGCTACGAGCGCCGGGATGAAGATGGCTATTACACAAGAGTAGGTCTTGAAGGGGCTTTTAGTAATTATTTGCGTGGCAAAGAAGGCCGAAGGCTCAAGCAGCGTATAGGCCAGGGACAGTGGAAACCCATGGGGCTCAACAATATTGTGGAGCCCGAAGATGGTTACGATGTTATCTCTACCATAGATGTGAATATACAAGATGTGGCGCACCATGCGCTGCTGTCCACCTTGGAAAAATTTGAGGCCGAACATGGCTGCGTTGTTGTGATGGAAACCAAAACCGGAGAGATAAAAGCGATTTCAAACTTGGGCCGCACCGATGCCGGAACCTATTATGAAGATAGAAATTATGCGGTTTATGAATCGCACGAGCCAGGTTCAACCTTTAAACTTATGGCGCTCACCGCTGCGCTTGACGACAAAGTTATAGATAGTAGTACCGTAGTAGATACTGAAAACGGGCGCGTAAAATTTTATAACCGTACCGTTTATGACTCGCATTGGGGAGGTTACGGAAAAATTTCTGCGGCCAAGGCTTTTGAGCTGTCTTCAAATACCGCTTTCGCGAAATTGATCAACGAAAGTTATAAGGACAATCCCGAGAAGTTTATAAGAAGCCTTCAAGATATGGATGTTGACCATAAAATAGGTCTTTCCATAAAAGGGGAAGGTATTCCTCATATTCCATATCCAGGTGACAAAGATTGGTACGGTACAACGCTTCCGTGGATGGCCTTTGGTTATGGGGTTTCACTTACGCCTTTGCAAATTCTTACTTTTTATAATGCGATTGCCAATAATGGCGAGATGGTAAAACCGCGTTTTATCCGTGAGATCAAAAAGTGGGATGCTTCCGTAGAGAAATTTGAAAAAGAAGTGATCAATCCGCAAATCTGTTCGCAAGAAACCGTTGATCAGGTCAAAGACATGATGAAACATGTGGTAGAACGTGGAACGGCTTCCAATATCTATTCGCCCAACTTTTCCATGGCTGGTAAAACGGGAACCTGCCAGACTGAATATTGGATAGAAGGAGGTAGATATATTGCCTCTTTTGCCGGTTATTTTCCAGCTGATAATCCCGAATATTCCTGCATTGTAGTTGTTCATAAACCAAACAAAAAACTGGGCTATTATGGAAATGTGGTAGCCGCACCGGTTTTTAAGCAGATTGCTCAAAAAATTTACAGTGATACACCAATCATCGACGAGGTAGAGCTACCAAAAATAGCTACCGAACCCGTAAGCAAAGATTACGAAGATTATTATAAAAAAGTACAAAAAGGCTACGCTACGGTGCCTAATGTAAAAGGTATGAGCGGCATGGACGCAGTTTCATTATTGGAAAATATGGGGCTACAAGTTCATTTTGAAGGCTCCGGAAAAGTAGAGACACAATCAGTAGAACCGGGTGAGAAAGTGGCTAAAAATCAACAAATAACCTTGCAACTGTCATGAATTTATTAAAAGACATATTGTATAAGGTCACTCTTGAGTCCGTCGTGGGCAGCACCACGGTTGCGATCACAAATATTCATTATGACTCGCGCCAAGTGGGGCTTAACGATCTTTTTATTGCCATTTGTGGAACGCACAGTGATGGCCATGACTACATTAAAAAGGCTGAAGATGCCGGTGCGATCGCCATTATATGTGAAGTATTGCCGGAGCGTTTTGTAAACGGAATCACCTATGTGAAAACTACGGATACGCATAGCGCGCTCGCGATTATGGCAGCCAATTTTTATGATCATCCTTCTGAAAATTTAAAGTTAGTAGGAATAACCGGCACAAACGGAAAAACCACAATTGCGACGTTGTTGCACCGTCTTTTTGCCGATGCGGGCTATAAAACCGGGCTGCTTTCCACGGTAACAATCTTAGTGGGCGAAACGGAACATAAAGCGACCCACACCACGCCAGATCCATTGATAATCAACAAGTATCTGAGCGAAATGAACGATGCCGGAGTAGAATTTTGCTTTATGGAAGTGAGTTCACACGGCATTCACCAAAAGCGCACGGAAGGTTTGCATTTCGCCGGAGGCATATTTACCAACCTTACGCATGATCACCTGGATTATCATCCCACTTTTGCTGCATATCGCGATGTAAAAAAATCCTTCTTTGACAATTTGTCGAAAGATGCTTTTGCGCTTGTAAACATAGACGATAAGAACGGCCCGGTGATGTTGCAGAATACCAAGGCAAAAAAAGTTACTTACGCCTTAAAAACCCATGCCGATTATAAAGCGCAGATATTGGAAAATCAATTTTCGGGATTGCTTTTAAAGGTCAACGGAAACGATGTCTGGTCGAAACTCATTGGGACGTTTAACGCTTACAATTTATTGGCCATCTATGCTGCCGCAGATTTGCTTGGCCTCGATAAAATGGAAGCTTTGCAGCATATTAGCACACTTCAAAGTGTAGCGGGGCGGTTCCAATATTTTATTTCAGAATCCAAAATCACCGCGATCGTAGATTACGCACACAC
>JBBPYO010000276.1:0-2127 GCA_038199845.1 Flavobacteriales bacterium | reverse complement strand
GGTTTTTTCCGAACGAATTTGTTCTATATGAAAAAATGGTTTGAGTTCTATTCGGTTGAAAACAAGGATTTTGAAAAAGTCCCACAAGTTGTGGGACAAATTCCATGGGGTCATCATTTCAATACTTACGAAAATAGATAAGTGGCATTATGAAATGAACATTATTTTAAACAAGAGAACCGATTTAAAAAAAGGTGTTTTGGCCATTGCGGAATCAAAACTTTAACATTGATAATTTTGCAAAAAAAAAGAATGGTTAGGTTTGAAGTGTATCTGATACTGATTTTTGATAATTATCGCGAATTAATCAAGAATTAAGCGGTTTTAATAGTGTATTGACCGCTCTAAGACTCAACGCACTTTAATCTTAAATTTTTTATTATGAAAAAACTACTTATCTTATCGGCATTAGCTTTTTCTTTTTCATCTTTTGGAACTAATACGGTAAAGATGGAAGATGAAACTCCACCAGGCAGATGTGTTCATTTTATAACCAGTTGCGGCCCTTCTGGTGACCTATGCGGTGCTACACAAGATGATAAATGGAGAAACATGGAATTTATAGAAAATTACTGGTGTGGTTAATAAAACTACATGCTAATTTTACAGCAGGTGCTCCTTTTGGCACCTGTTTTTATTAATAAAAATATCACATCATGAAAGTTTTACTGTTTCCGTTGATTCTATTTATGGGTCTATTTTCTTATGCACAAGATAAGATCGTAAAAGATGATTTGCTTTATAAAGTTACATACGAGCTTGAATATTCACCAGATTCCACAAATACCTCGCATAAGCTTCACGAAACGATGTGGCTCTATTTAGGTAAAGAAATTTCCAGATTTTCCAGTGCTGGTGTTGCAGTGGAAGACTCCATTTTAACGAACAGACATAAAGCGCGTAAAAGTCAGTCAAACGCTGCCGCTTTATTTTCACAAATACCCAAAACAAAATTTCATTATATTATCTATAAAAATATCCCGGAAAACAAGATTTCTTACGTAGATAAAATACTCAAAGATAAATTTAGATACGTAGAGTCCAAAGCTCTTTTTGATTGGAAAATATGTGAGGAGCGAAAACAAATAGCAGGTTATACCGCTCAAAAAGCTGAAACTTCTTATGAAGGCCGAAATTACTTTGCATGGTTTACTCAGGAAATTGCTATACCTGATGGGCCATATAAATTTAATGGCCTTCCAGGTCTTATACTTGAAATAGGTGACACGCGGGTTCATTATAGTTTTGCAGTAAAACAGATCAAAAAGATAGAAGACCCTGTTACTCTTGTTTTTGATCCAAAGGATTACATTGATACGACTAAGGAAAAGGTGGAACAGTTGCGAATAGATTATGACAGAAATCCTTTTGCCGCCTTCGAACGCGTAGGTGCAGTTATCGAATTCCAACCGGGCGAACGGGAACGTATGCTACAAGAACGTAGGGAACAATTAAAAAAGGAAAACAATCCTATAGAACTGAAACAATAATCCCAGTAAATGAACTATGGAAAAACATTTTTTTGGTTATTCTTTTTTATCGTTGGTAATGTACAGGCACAAACAATATTGAAGGGTTCTGTATCAAACGCTAAAAATGAACCCATTTCTGGAGCAACGGTCATTCTTAATCCTGTAAACAGTCCTGAGATTCTAAAATATACGATCACTGATCAAAATGGGAATTTTGAACTGATTTTTGAACCTAATGTAGATCCCCTTCAGCTTAAAATTTCACATATAGGTTATGTTAAAAAAACGCTGATCTTTGCCAATAAATCACAGGATTTTACTATTAAACTGGAAGAATCATCGGAAAAACTTAAGGAAGTAACCGTAAAATCGCAGCGTATTGAGCAACGTGGCGATACACTCAATTATTCCGTTTCTGCCTTTACAGATCAAAAAGACCGCGTTATCGCAGATGTCCTAAAGAAGATGCCGGGAATCGAGATCAAGGCCAGCGGTCAGATCTTTTTTGAGGGTGAACCCATACAAAAATATTACATAGAAGGACTGGACCTTTTGGAAGGGCGTTACAACCTGGCCAATGATAACCTGCCGGCGGGAGCGGTATCCAAAGTGCAAATCTTGAAAAACCACCAGCCCATCAAACTTTTGGACAGCT
>JBBPYO010000275.1:0-4202 GCA_038199845.1 Flavobacteriales bacterium | reverse complement strand
TTTCAAATTAATAGTTCCAGTCTGATTACAATTATTTCCGGTTATATAATTGTAAGTCAAATTTTCATTACTTAGAAATCCATAAGTATCGTTATCAATAGCACATTCTGGATGTTCGTAATTATCTTCAAAGTCAAGCTGGGTAATAACCCATTTTCCTAAGATATCTGAACTATCGATTGAATTTGAATTTTCGTCATCACTACTGCAAGAAAAAATCAGACAAAGAGTTGAGACTGCTAAAAATATTTTAGTTTTAATCATTTTAAATTTTTGGTTCTGTTAATGTTGCTTTTATGAATACAGTTAGCTTCAATAATTATTATGGTTACGTGTAACCGAAGTAATGGAGTTAAATTACCAATTATTAGTTATTTTAACCTGATATATTAGTTTACAAACAGCGGTTTTTTTGAAATCATCTCTTAGCAACATTTCCGTTATGCATTTTGCCTGTTGCACAATTGCTAATTCAATCACATTACGGCTTTTCTTAAATTTAATAGTGTAATAGGTATTTCAAATATCTTGAATATGCTTATTTTAAAAGTTTGGAGTTGTGCAGCGATTACCATTGTTAGGGCTAGTTGTTTAATTCGATAATACGAGTTACTAGTTCCTTATATGGTCTGGTTACTCTGTTAGTGAAATCCATATATTGTAAGGACTCTAACCTAGGATGAAGAGAAGTTTGATTAAGCATTATCGGAAAAATTTTAATTCCTTTCCCCCAAGCGAAAGCCCATTCATACGTTACATATTCAGATTTTCTTGCCTCTGGACTCATTATAGCTATAACAGCTTTAGAATTTGAAATACCTATATCTATTTCTTCTCTCCAGTCCTGACCAATTTTTAATCTTTCATTATCCATCCAACAGTCAATATTATTTTTTTCAAGATGCAATTTTAGTAATTCTGCAAAATCTGCATCACTATGACAATGAGAAATAAAGATTTGATTTTTAAGTTTCTTTATCTTTTTTGGTGTTTGCAGTTCTTGTTTCTCTTCCTTTGATAATATATTTTCGATAGTTCGAACTAAATCATTTATAACTTTAGCTTGTTCATTTTTATTGAGTTCTAAAAAGGTTTTATTATTGGAAGGAAATGTCTTACTCTTTACAATCCAATTTTTAGAAGACCAATTCGCATCATTATAGATTATTGGAAATATTGTTTTGTTTTCATCGTCAGATAATATGTAATATTCTTCCTCCATATCTTCTGAACTATTCAAAAGATATTGAGATGTGATAATTGGAATGAAAATGTCAGATTTTCTCATTGTTTCTATCTCCACTTTATCTTCTGAATTAGCTCCACTTTCACGAATATCAAGAAAAGTAGTTACGATTACTTCTCTATTTAATTTTCTGATTTGACGGGCAAGATTTGAAACAAAATAATCTTGATCTGGAAAATGGTCGATAAATATTCTCATTTTTTTTTGTAATTAGCCTAACATAAGTATATCAGCAATATAACAAAACCACACCCATAACCTTCTATTTACAGCGCATATAAGATTTAAAAACATGATAACCCTATATCCAAATTATTAACATCTACTAAAACCACCCAAAAGTCACTAAAAACAGCCACTACAATCCATATTCCGACTATTTTTTAAAATCCAAAATATTACCCAAATAAGTCAATTTTGGAGCAAAATTTGCTATTTTCCACAAAAGTGATCCTTTAAAGAATGGCGAATTTTAGAATGTGTATTAACAAGCCGAATAGACACTTAGTCTTTGCCAATCTCAAGGATAATCGTATTTTTAATTTATGGCAGTGATTGATATAGAAGAGGAGAACAAGGAGCTTACGCGGCAGTATAAAGAACTCTTGCGTATAAGCTACCGCACGCTTTCTGATGATGATAAAAAATTAATTCGCCAGGCGTTTGAGATTGCGGTGGACGCGCATAAAGACCAGCGCCGTAAGTCTGGTGAGGCGTATATCTTTCACCCGTTGGCCGTTGCACGTATTGTGGCGAGCGAGATCGGGATGGATGCGACTTCTATTGCTGCGGCGCTGCTGCATGATGTTGTAGAAGATACGCCCTACACCATTGAGGATATTACAGAAATGTTTGGCGAGACCGTTGCCCGAATCGTCGACGGACTTACAAAAATTTCCAACCTTAAAAAACACCACAATGCTTCGCTGCAAGCGGAAAACTTCCGTAAAATGCTGCTTACCATTAATGATGATGTGCGCGTAATTATCATAAAAATCGCCGATCGCCTGCACAATATGCAAACGATGGACTCGATGCGTCCTGATAAGCAGATCAAGATCGCCAGTGAGACGCTTTACATTTATGCACCGCTCGCCCACCGTTTAGGACTTTATAATATAAAGACAGAACTTGAAGATCTGGGCCTCAAATATACCGAGCCCGATGTTTACCAAAGCATCGTCAACAAGCTGAAAGATACTAAAGAGGAACAGGATCTCTACATTGATGATTTTACCGATACCATCAAAAAATCGCTTGACAAGGAATTGTTGGATTGTGCAATAAAGGGAAGGCCAAAATCAATTTTCAGCATTCGCCGAAAAATGCGTTCACAGGATATTCCTTTTGAAGAAGTTTATGACAAGTTCGCTATTCGGATTGTCTATACGTGTCCTCCAGAACAGGAAAAATTTCTGGCCTGGAAAATTTATTCCATCGTGACTGATCATTTTCGACCAAATCCCACCCGTTTGCGCGACTGGATCTCTTCGCCAAAATCAACCGGTTATGAGGCGCTGCATATTACAGTTATGGGACTTCGCGGTCGCTGGGTAGAAGTGCAGATTCGTTCTGAACGCATGAACGAGATTGCTGAAAAAGGCTATGCTGCACACTATAAATATAAAGAGGGCGACGATGGCGATAAAACCCTTGACGAGTGGATTAACCGCTTACAGGATGCTTTGGAAAGTCACGAGACTAACGCTATTGAATTTGTTGAGCAGTTTAAACTCAGCCTTTACAACAAAGAGATTTTTGTGTTTACACCGCAGGGTGAACTTCGCTCTTTACCAAAAGGCGCCACTCCGCTTGATTTTGCATTCAGTATTCATACAGAAATTGGTCTCAAAACACGTGGCGCTCGCGTAAATGGAAAATTAGTTCCCCTCAGCCATGAGCTAAAAAGCGGCGATCAGGTGGAAATTATCACTTCAGAGCACGCAAAACCTACTACTAACTGGCTCGATTATGCAACAACAGCGAGAGCGCGTTCAAAAATAAAATCGTCTTTAAAAGATGAGAAAAAAGGCGTCGCAGCAGAGGGCAAAGTTATTTTAGCGCGTAAACTGCGCACGCAGAAAATCACTTTAGATGAAAAAGTGATCAATGAAATGGTGCTGTTTTTTAAACTCAAAACATCGCTTGATCTTTTTTATCGAGTGGGCGGCGGCACGATAGATAATAAGATGATCAAGGATTATGCATCGTCGCGCAGTAATGCTTTTATAAGTTATTTTAAGAATAAAATACGCAAAGCGCCTGTTCCAGAACATGTCGATAAGGATGAGATCACCGATAAATTTGATCTTTTAGTCTTTGGAAAAGAGGAACAAAAACTGGATTATACGCTTTCAACATGCTGTAATCCTATTCCGGGAGATCCTGTTTTTGGGTTTACTACTGTAAAAGATGGCATAAAAGTACATAAGCAGAATTGTCCAAACGCTATCTCACTGCAAAGCAAATATTCCTACCGAATTTTAACTGCAAAATGGATTGATTCTTCCGCCAGGGACTTTAAAGCCAACCTTGAACTTACCGGAATTGATAAAATGGGACTTGTTAATTCCATCACACGAGAGATTTCAGAACACATGCATGTAAATATGCGAAATCTTAATTTTACTACAAATGATGGTGTTTTTAAAGGAAGTATCACCGTTATCGTACAGAACAAGACGCACTTGGAAAATCTGATGCTAAATCTTAAAAAAATCTCCGGAATTGATAAAGTGATCAGGAATTAATGAATTCGATTTTTAATTTATTTTTTCAAAAGTTCCTTCCCTTTGTAAGGTAAGGTGGTGCCGCAGATGAAGGAAGGATTTACACGGTTAGCAATTCTAAAAAAGTCTATCAATAATTAACCTTAATCCTCCTTTAAAATTACCGAAGACTACTTCAAAGATTTCACTTAATATTGCTTATATTCAGTTGAAATGTTTATCCATCC
>JBBPYO010000274.1:0-4871 GCA_038199845.1 Flavobacteriales bacterium | reverse complement strand
GATTCGGAAATTCAAAGCTAAAATCCTGTTCGTTCTCAAAATCAAAACGCTCACCAAACCATCGGCGTCCCAAACGTACCAGGTTTTCGTTATCTTCCTCATGAAATTGATAATCGTCGAAAGTAGTAATTTGCTGTGTGGCTGCTCCCAGCGGTTGCTGTAAAGTAGTTACACGCTTGCCCGTGCTTCCGCTTGCGGTAATAAAATAATAGGAGCGGTCATCATACGCATTGATATGGGTAAGGCTTTCTTCGGAAAAACCGCGCGTTCCCACACCGTAAAAGAGGATATAATCAGCAGCATCAAAAGATCCATCTTCGCCACCCACAACTTTGATGCTGTTTTCCTGTGGATCAAAAATATTGTTGTTCATATTCAATAAAGGCAGCATTTCCCCGCCATTACCATAGATTTTTAGCGTGCTGGGATCTATAGAACCCACATTCATTCCCAGACTTTCTAAAAACCGCTTATCTAGCTTAAAAACTCCCGTTTTATCGATATAAAACTTAAAAAAATCACCGCTGGCCAACACAGAATTGGTCACATTCAACGTATTCACCGCCTGCGCCCGGCTACTGCGCTGCGCGGAAGAAGTAACATTAAAAGACCTAACACGTTTTAAAATACCATTGTCCTTATATATAGGAGCGATACCTACCCACACCTTAGCAACGCCACGCGCACCGGATTGACCATATGTAAAATTTATTCCCTCGGGGATACTGGCCGCATCTAAATCTAGAAGTGCACTGCTGGTAATAGGTTCACTTACAATACCGGTTATTTTTGGATTGCTCAAACCACCGGTAGCTTCCCATTCGGCATAAAACCGAATGCCCTGCACGGGATCATAAGAAAAAGTGGGCGTCTCAAAACCCGGTACGAAAACAGGTTTTGCATCTGTGGATACATTTACCCGATCTTCCCAATCAATTGCAAAACGCTTGTTTTGTGCATGAATCACGCAGGTTGTAAGCACTAATAGTAAAAGAAGTATTTTTTTCCTCATTGGGATCATAACGTGATTATGCAAAGCAAAGTATAAAATAACGATCCCCCAAAAATAGATGCAAGTAATACTAAAGAAGTAATTCTTCCGTTTCTAGAACAGAGTACCTTATGGTGACCGACTGCAAAAAACTATAATTGCTTGATTATTTCTTGTTAATTAGTATATTGCAGACCCAAATTTGCTTAAAAAAGAACTTAAAAGATGAACAAAAATCTTGTGCAAAGAACGCTGCTTGTAGGCCTTACGGCGCTTTTAATCACAGCTTGCGGTCGTAAAAACGATTACAAAAATAGCTCACGCGCAACCGGCTGGGGTATTAATAATAAGGATGGTGGCTTCCAGGCCAATACAGATTACAGAGAGCAGGAAGCAGCGCCAGGCCTTGTTTTTATAGAAGGTGGCACATTTACCATGGGCCGCGTTCAGGACGATGTAATGCACGATTGGAACAACAGTCCAACCCAGCAGCACGTTCAGTCTTTCTATATGGATGAGACCGAGGTTACCAATCTTATGTATCTTGAATATCTTGATTACCTAAAAAAAGTATTCCCTCCCACAGAAGCAAATTACAGAAACATTTATTACGGTGCCCTTCCCGATACTTTGGTATGGCGCAACCGTCTTGGTTTTAATGAAACCATGACCGAAAACTACCTCCGTCACCCGGCATATCGTGAATATCCCGTAGTAGGCGTAAGCTGGATACAAGCTGTAGAATTTAGCAATTGGAGAACAAATAGATATAATGAGCTCCTTTTAGAGCGTGAAGGTTACACAGAAGAAGGCGCAAAATATATTTATGATGCAGATAAGACATTTGACACAGACACCTATCTTCAAGCACCTAGCTTAGTTTATGGTGGTAACGACTCTATCACACGTGGCGGACGGGAATCTGAGCGTCGCGAAACAAAAAATACCCCAAGAAATGCTCAAAATGAAGCAGATTCTTCTGGTGTGCATGATTTATACGTCAGAATGAGCGATGGTATTATTTCTACAACAAAATATAGACTACCCACTGAGGCAGAATGGGAATATGCTGCTCTTGGCCTAATAGGTCTTAGGGAATATAATGTGTATCGTGGCCGGAAAAAATACCCATGGGATGGTGACTATACTCGCTCTGGAGACCGCCGTACACGTGGTGATCAATTGGCCAACTTTAAGCAAGGTGCGGGTGATTATGGTGGGATAGCAGGATGGTCTGACGATAATGCAGATATTACCGCAGAAATTATGTCGTACGCGCCAAACGATTATGGTCTTTATGATATGGCAGGAAACGTTTCTGAATGGGTCGCTGATGTGTATCGCCCTATCATAGATGATGAATTCAACGATTTTAATTATTTCCGTGGAAATGTTTACACCAAAAATGCCATTAACGAAGATGGAACAGTAAAAGTACTAACTACCAGCGAGATTGTTTATGACACTCTAGAAAATGGAAAAATTGTAGCGCGCGACCTCCCTGGTCAAATTTTGCAAGTTCCTATAGACGAAAATGACACGTATATGAGAACGCAGTTTACACAGAGTGATAACCGTGATTATAGAGATGGCGACAAGCAATCATCAAGGGACTACCAAAGTTATTCAGATAATGGAGCCCGCATGTATGATTCGCCTGTGAACAAGGTAAGCAGTGAAAATGGTGAAATGGTGCGCAACTACGATAAAACAAACAGTCGCACGACACTTATAGATAATGAAGTACGTGTTTATAAAGGCGGTTCCTGGAGAGATAGGGAATACTGGTTAGATCCTGCCCAGCGTCGCTACTTGCCACAAACCATGGCAACAGATGATATAGGTTTTAGAAACGCAATGTCACGCGTAGGTTCAAAATCAAATGGTAATAAGACGCCGAGAAATTAGATAATTTATATAAAACAGCTAAAAAGCCTCAAAATCGGTTGATTTTGGGGCTTTTTTGATTGTTTTTATTAAGCAATCTCAACTTAATTTAAGTTTATTTTTTTGTGGATAACCGCTTTAATGATCTTGCTATTCCCATCGCTTTTGTTTTGTAAGGGATAATAGAAACATCTTTTTCTATTTTCCTTTTATACCTCTTGCGGCAAATGGATAAAGTTCTCTCCTTTTTCGGCATTCACGATATACCCTTTTGAAGCCGCATAGTCACTTTCTTTGTTGTCCGGATCATTAATTTGCTTAAACACAGATTACACAAATTGCTTTCTACTTATCAGTTTGAAAACCGTTTTCGGAAAGAGATTAATCAGAGTTTCCAACGTGAAATTAAAGCTATGGGCATTTGAAAATATATTAAAATATTGAACTCGTAATTTGATGCACCTCTTTGATATGGCGAACTTCTATATATCAAAGTGCTTTCTTGCTACATGCTTTTATGACCCCTAATTCTTCATTGATGTCAAAATATTCTAAAACATGTGAACAAATTACAATACCCGGTTTTCCATTCAAATGCATTTCAGATGAAATAACTGTTTCGAAATCAAGTGTATTTTCTTGCTGTATTCAGTATATTCTCTAACAGGATCAATTTCCTTAAATTTATGTTTTTTTTCATTCTTGAACTTGTATATACAAAGCCACAATCAACACATATATTTGTTTTGTAAAATGAGCCGTAACGATCCTCTTTCCCCTATAATCTCTTTTTTAGCACTATTCCAAATGGAAAAGCTGATTACAATATTCAATGAAAACGAATTTTGCGGTAGGGATTGAAGTGAATTTGAATGCACTTACCAGTAGGGAGCCATTTTGCGAGGAACGTGCAAAAAGATTGTAGCGAAAAGCAAGACCCGTAGAAAAACGCCCAAAAGCGCTTAAAATGGCCGAAAAAAGTCATGAAGTAAATAAAATTCAATGACTTTTGGATAAGGATAAGATGCTCATAGGAAACGTTGTGGATAATTAAAAATATATACCATTCTTTTAGAATTAAACGTTCTTAAGATATTAAATCTTAAATCCTCTAATATTACATACTTCCATAAAACGAAAAACCCCGAAGCAAACGCTTCAGGGTTTTTGTGTGGTGCCTCCAGGAATCGAACCAGGGACACATGGATTTTCAGTCCATTGCTCTACCGACTGAGCTAAGGCACCTCCTTAAAAAACTTTGACATACTGTGCACATTTGCACGTCGCATTGCCAAAGCGGCTGCAAATATAACAGCAAAATTAAACTTGCACAACCTTAAATCAAAAAAAAACGATTTATTACTGAAAATAAATGATAACCTCTTGATATTATTGCAGATGCACTTTTGTACTTTTGCCCTCCACAAAAAGAAGATCACTTTTTTATATCTTCAGGAAATAAAAACACCGATTTACGGTTAATAGTTTCAGATGTTATCCGCATGACAAACCTTGCCATAGATATTGGGAATACCCACTTAAAATTAGCCGTTTTTCAGAAACAAAAGCTGATTTTCAAGAAAGATCAGGAGATTTCTTCAAATCTTTCAACGCTTGAAAAAGTTCTCAATGACTATACTTTTCAAAATATTTTAGTAGCTGCAACGGGAAACTCAGAAAAAGTTGTCACATTACTGCACAAAACGGGTCTTTCCTTTAAAATATTGGATCACACAACTGGCATTCCATTTAAAAACGGATATGAAACTCCAAAAACGCTGGGAGTTGACCGTGTTGCGCTGGTGGCTGCGGCAGTAAAACATTTTCCAGGTAATAATACCCTGATAATAGATGCCGGAACTTGTGTGACCTATGATTTTAAAAATGACAAAGAAGAATATTTGGGCGGTTCCATTTCACCAGGTTTAACTATGCGTTTTAAGGCGTTACATCATTTTACAGCAAAGTTGCCATTATTTGAAGCCGATAACAT
>JBBPYO010000273.1:0-3731 GCA_038199845.1 Flavobacteriales bacterium | reverse complement strand
TTCACTTTCGGCGGGATTTGGGGATACACTTTTTACTGACCAGTTTATTTTTAAAGAGCATTTTTAATTCCTGCATCAGCATTTTTTGACTAATGCTTGTAACCGCCCTTTTGAGCTCACCATAATGTACGGCATTTAAATTAATCTGAAACAGTATCTAAAAGTCCATTTACCGCTTAACAAAGAAATGGATGCCTTTACAAAGCATTTTTCATCGCAAGCAGGAAATTTTTTAAATCTCTGTTCACTGATATTCAGAAATTCAAACCTTTAAGCAAGTCCCTTACCATAATTTAGGTATTTGTTTAGCTTTCACAATAAATCGTAATAAATAATCGGGAAATGAAAATCCATCAAATAAGAAATGCAACTGTTATGTTGGAACATGCCGGTAAGAAGATTTTGGTGGATTCGATGCTTTCTGATAAGGGGGCATTATCTGCTTTTATCCTTGAAGTTTCAAACGAAATCCATTTGTCAAAGATGAAATCATCAAAGATGTTGACTTCGTTTTTCTAAGTCATCTGCATCTTGACATTGGGATAATGAGGCTGTAAAAACCTTATTGAAAGACATTAAAATGTTTGTGCAGGACTAGCCGATGAATCAAATATTGAAAAATCCGGATTTACAAATTTACATAACCGTGAGTGAAGGGCTATAAAGATGGAATAACTAAAACCAGGTACTACAGGGATATTAGATAAATATAATTGTTATATTTAAATTTAAGGGCGTTTTGAGCTAATGAAAAATTATATTTTTGTTAATAGTCTTGGATCAAAAAGAAACATTTCAAAGAATCGAAATGTTAATAATTTCACTTTCAATTAATTGCATAATGTTTTTGATACATTAAATAATGAAGAATCATATTTTGATCACAGATATTGAAGTCAAGGATATCCGCTTTCCCACAAGTAAATCACTTGACGGCTCTGATGCCATGAATCCAGATCCCGATTATTCCGCAGCCTACGTCATTTTGAAGACAGATTCAGGGCTGGAAGGCCACGGACTAACCTTTACAATAGGCCGCGGCAACGAACTTTGTGCTGCCGCCATCCAATCTTTGGCACCGCTCGTTTTAGGTAAGAAATTGGGCGATTTTACCTCAAATATGGGTGATTTCTGGAAAATGATCACTGGTGACAGTCAGTTGCGATGGTTGGGACCGGAAAAAGGTGTCATTCATTTGGCCACGGCAGCAGTCGTAAATGCCGTTTGGGACCTTTATGCCAAGGCGGAAAAAAGACCGCTGTGGAAACTTCTGGCAGATATGAGTCCGGAGGAATTGATTTCCTGTGTGGATTTCACCTACATCACCGATGCCATAACACCCACCGAAGCGCTTGAAATGCTTCGAAAACATGCTCCCACCAAGCAAAAAAGAATAGAAGATTTATTGAAGAATGGTTATCCTGCATATACCACTTCCGCAGGCTGGCTGGGTTACAGCGATGATAAAATGCGCAAACTGTGCCGTGAGGCCAAGGCGGAAGGTTTCAAGCACATGAAGATCAAAGTGGGCAAGGACTTAGAAGACGATATGCGCAGGGCTTCCATAATCAGGGAAGAAATAGGCGATGACCTAAAATTGATGATGGACGCCAACCAGAAATGGGACGTGGATGAAGCCATTGAAAATATGGAATCCCTGAAAAAATTCAACCCGTGGTGGATTGAAGAACCCACAAGTCCAGATGATATTCTGGGCCATGCCGCAATCGCAAAAGCAATTGCGCCCATTAAAGTGGCCACCGGTGAACATTGCCAAAACCGGGTGATTTTCAAACAGCTCATGCAGGCCGGCGCCATCGAAATTTGCCAGATAGATAGTTGCAGATTGGGCGGTGTCAACGAAGTGCTTGCCGTATTGCTCATGGCAGCCAAATTCAAAATCCCGGTTTGCCCGCATGCGGGAGGCGTTGGTCTTTGCGAATACGTTCAGCACTTATCCATGATTGATTATATTGCCATAAGCGGTTCAAAAGAGGATCGCATTATAGAATATGTGGATCATCTTCACGAGCACTTTTATGATCCCGTGGTCATTAAAAACGGCGCGTATATGCCACCGCAACTTCCAGGATATAGCATCACCATGAAAGAAGATTCGCTTCGTGATTATGAATTTCCAATGGGGAAGATTTGGAAGGAAATATATTCGGAAAAACTACTGAAACGCCAACTATGAAAAAAGCCTATTTCTTAATTCTTGTATTACTTTTCGCAGGAAAATCCGTTTTTTCGCAAGCCAAAGAGTACACGCCCACACCTGAGAATCTCGAAGCAAGGGAGTGGTTTCAGGATGCAAAATTCGGACTTTTCATTCATTGGGGCGTTTACAGTATCCTTGGTGATGGCGAATGGGTAATGGAGCAGCAAAAAATCCCCGTAGACCGCTACGAGCTCCTTCCCACCTTCTTTAACCCAACCGATTTTGATGCCAAAGAAATCGTGAATATGACCAAGGATGCCGGAATGAAGTACATTACCATTATCTCAAAGCACCACGACGGTTTTGCCATGTACGATTCTCAGGTTTCAGATTATAATGTGGTAAAGGATACGCCCTATGGCAAAGATGTGCTCAGGATGCTTGAAGAGGAATGCAAAAAGGCGGGGATCAAACTTTTTGTCTATTATTCTCAACTGGACTGGCACAACACAGACTATTTTAAAAGAGGAAGAACGGGACAAGATCTGGGCAGGCCAGAGGCTGGAGACTGGCAAAAATACCTGGAATATGAAAATGCGCAGATCAAAGAACTCGCCGAGAACTATGATATTTCAGGGTTTTGGTTCGATGGTTATTGGGATCAAAATGAGCTTATGAAACAAGGCAAACCCGCAGAGGATTTCGATCTCGCCACTACCTATAACATTATTCATGGCGTGAATTCCGCGCTGCTCATAGGCAATAATCATCATCTTGCGCCAATTGCTGGTGAAGATTTCCAGATGTTCGAAAAAGACCTTCCCGGTAAAAATACCGGTGGTTTCAGTGAAGGTAGCGAAATAGGCAATTTACCATTGGAAACCTGTGAGACCATAAACAACTCATGGGGTTTCAACCTAAAGGATGACAGTCACAAATCTGATAAAGAATTGATTCAATATGTGATCAAAGCCGCCGGCAACAACGCAAACTTTCTTCTGAACGTTGGCCCAATGCCCAACGGAAAAATTCAAAAAGAACATAAGGAACGGCTAAAAGTTGTAGGCGAATGGTTGCGCAAAAACGGCGAGGCCATTTATGGTACGCGCGGTGGGGCATTTCAGAATGAAGATCTGGTATCAACTCAAAAGGATAAAAAACTGTATCTGCACATCTTAAACCCAACATTGGCCAACGTTGAAATCCCTGATTTTACTGAGAAAATCAAAAGCATTGTTTATTTTGGTTCCAAGAAAAAAATCAAACACAGCCTAAAAAAGGGTAAACTTATGTTTGACCTTGAACCGGAAAACCCCGATACATTCGACACTATAGTGGAAATAACCTATAACTGATAAAAAACCAATGGCAGTATTTCAATTAAACGGCAAAACAGCATTGATCACCGGCGGAGCAAGCGGAATTGGCAGAGCGATCACCACCGTTTTTGCACGTCAGGGCGCCGCGGTATACATGCTGGATTATAATAAAGAACAGGGCGCGGAAGTTGTAGACCAACTCAAACAAGAGGGATTTGAGGCGACATTTGAATTCTGTGACGTGGCCGATG
>JBBPYO010000272.1:0-5398 GCA_038199845.1 Flavobacteriales bacterium | reverse complement strand
GATGATCAAGGCTGGCGTATTGAGATCAAAGAATACCCGTTGCTTACAGAAGTTGGTTCCAAAAGAACCAGCACACAGGTTGGCCCCAGAAAATGGCAGAGCCCCATACAGTCCGGTGTTCCTCACGAGGGTTTTTACACGCAAAAGGAGATCAAAGAACTGATAAAATATGCCGCAGCCCGCCATATTACAATTGTTCCCGAGATCGAGATGCCAGGTCATGCCTCTGCAGCGATCGCCGCTTATCCCTGGTTGGGCTCTTCGGGAGAACAAATTGAGGTTCCCGTTAATTTTGGCGTCAGCGAAGATATTTTTAACGTGGCCGATCCCAAGGTCTATGAATTCCTGACCGATGTACTTGACGAAGTGATGGAACTTTTTCCATCCAAGGTAATCCACATAGGTGGCGATGAGGCAAAATATGAACATTGGGGAAAATCTGAGGTCATTAAAAAGTATATGAAGGAAAAAGGCCTAAAAACCTTTGCCGATCTTCAAGTGGAATTCACCAACCGAATTTCTCAGTATATTGAGAGCAAGGGTAGAAAAATGATGGGCTGGAACGAAATTTTGGGCCAAAACGTACATGAATATCAGGCAGAAAAAGACGCTGGCGCAGAAGAGGAACTCTCTAAAAGTTCGATCATCCATTTTTGGCGTGGTGACATCAAATTAATGACCGAAGCTGCCGCCAAAGGGTATGAACTTGTAAATTCCCTACATTCTGAAACCTATCTGGATTATTCCTATGATGATATTTCGTTAAAAAGAGCTTACGATTTTAATCCTATCCCCGCGAGTCTGGACGCGCAATATCATAAGAACATCATCGGTACGGGTGCGCAGATGTGGGGCGAGTGGATCCCTTCAAGCGGCTATATGGATTATATGGTTTTCCCAAGGATTGCTGCTTATGCCGAAGTCGGATGGACACAACCCAAAGAGAAAGATTTCGGAAGATTTATGAGGTCACTTTCCGGACTTATGGAAATTTGGAAAGCCGAAAACATCTATTACGCACCGCTTGAGGAAGCATTACCCGAGAAAAATTCCGAATCATTAAACAAGCAGACTTCCGCAACCATCCCCTTATTGCCAGGCGAGCTCTGGTGGGGCGGGGCGGTAAGTGATGGGCCGGTTATGCCCTTTACCGATGGTTTTGCGTATGACATGTACGGCAACAACAAGTACAATCAGGTGCAGCCCTTACTGATTTCCAATAAAGGAAGGGTAATTTGGTCAGAGCAGCCCTTTAAGTTCGATTTTTCCGCGGAAGCGATATCCATAGAAAGCAGGGACGAAATCAAAGTGGAACAGGGCGGAAATACCCTAAAAGAAGCCTATCTATTTGCTTCCAAAAACTTCTTTCCAAGCGATGGCCAACTACCAGATAAATTGTTGTTTAAAGCCCCGCAGTACAACACGTGGATCGAACTTATGTACGATCAGAACCAAGAGGATATTTTGAAATATGCCCATGCGATCATCGATAATGGAATGCCTCCCGGAGTTCTTATGATCGATGATAACTGGCAGGAAAACTATGGAAAATGGGACTTTCATCCCGGGAGATTTTCAGATCCGAAAGCGATGATGGAAGAGTTGCACGGGCTCGGTTTTAAGGTGATGCTCTGGGTCTGCCCGTTTGTAAGTCCTGATAGCGACACGTATAGGGCTTTGACCAAAAAAGGATATTTTCTAAAAAACCCCGTGCAAACTTCTGATGCCACGCTGGCACTTCCCAATCAACCTGCCATGATCCCATGGTGGAACGGAGTGAGTGCACTGCTGGATTTTTCCAACCCAGAGGCAGAAAAATGGTTTGCGGATGAGCTGCACTCTCTCACCGAAACCTATGGCGTGGACGGATTTAAATTTGATGCTGGCGATTTTAATTTCTATCCGGATGAACTAGTCTCCCATCAACCCGATATCACGCCCAATATGCAATCTGAACTGTACGGAAAAATTGGGCTGGAATTCCCTTTAAACGAATACCGCGCCATTTGGAAAATGGCCGGAAAGCCCCTTGCCCAGCGTTTGAGCGATAAAGGCCACAGCTGGGGCGATCTGCATACGCTGATCCCCAATATTACCGTGCAGGGACTTTTGGGTTATGCTTATAGTTGTCCCGATATGATAGGCGGCGGTGAATTTTCTTCCTTCCTCAATGCCGAAACTATAGATCAGGAGCTCATCGTCCGCTCCGCACAGGTATCTGCCCTGATGCCCATGATGCAGTTTTCGGTCGCGCCATGGCGTATTCTGGATAAACAACATCTGGACGCCGTAAAACAAGCAGTAAAATTGAGAGCGGAATTTACCCCGCGCATTGTGGAGCTTGCAGAAAACGCGGCAGAAACCGGCGAACCCATCGTGCGCACCATGGAGTACGTTTTCCCCGATCAGGGCTTCGAAAAGGTGACCGATCAGTTTATGCTTGGTGATGATATCTTGGTGGCACCTGTTTTGGAAAAGGAGAAAAAAGAAAGAACGGTACTCCTACCAAAGGGCCGCTGGAAAGGTAATGATGGAAAAACTTACAATGGAACAGACAAGATTACAATTTATGCAGAATTAGATGTATTACCGTATTTCTTGAAGTTTTAATTGTATATCCGTAACATGTCTACATACGAAATTTATGTGTCTTCTGTCACCTTAAGCCTGCTTACTGTTAAAGGAATGTGGAGTGGAAATGTATTTAGTCTATTATACAACTTTAGTCTATCTTGAGTAAAGTCAAAGGGCTTAGAATGACAAAAACCTACTTAGGTGTTCAACGGAAAAGCTTAAAATCGTTAAAATTTTGAACATAATTCGACTTTCTAAATTTATAAAATAAAACCGTCAAGTAGGTGCTAGGTCTTCATACAAAGCTTATCCATAACTAATTAAAACTTTTTAAATATCTTGTAAAAATGCATCTAAATAGTATCTATCGGACACTGATTTTATTCCTGATTTGTTTTACAGCGCTTTGCTGTAAGAACAGTCTCAAGACTACAGACGATCAAGACGTCCAAAAGCCCAATATTGTCTTCATCATGTCAGATGACCACGCATATCAGGCCATTAGCGCCTATAGCGACAAACTCATTGAGACACCAAACATAGACCGTATCGCCAACGGCGGTATGCTTTTCACCAATGCTTCGGTGACCAATTCGATCTGTGCGCCGTCGCGGGCAGTTATCCTGACCGGAAAACATAGCCATATCAATGGGAAAATAGATAATTTGAGCGCTTTTGACACCACCAATGTCACCTTTCCGCAGATCATGCAAAAGGCAGGTTATCAGACCGCCATGTTTGGGAAACTTCACTTTGGCAACAATCCAAAGGGCTTTGATGAGTTCAAGATCCTACCCGGACAGGGAAGCTATTACAACCCTAAATTCATTACCAACAAAGGCGATACCATCATACACGGTTATGTCACCGATATCACTACCGATCTTGCCATTGACTGGCTCGACAACCGCCGTGAAAAGGATAAGCCATTCTTATTGATGTACCTGCACAAAGCGCCACACAGGCCATGGCTTCCCGCAAAAAGACATTATACAACATTCACCAAAAAAGAATTCCCCTTGCCCGAAACGCTTTTTGACGATTACAGTGATCGCGGCACTGCGGCAAAAACGGCCGAGATGAACATACTCAAACATATGACGCTGTATTATGATACCAAGGTGGAACAGGACGTTATTGATAGGCTCGGCATCATGGACAGAAAAATATATTCCGGGTTAGACCGCATGGACGCTGTGCAACGAAAAAGCTGGGACAGTATCTACCATCCCATTTCTGAGGATTTTGAGAAACGTTACCCTAAAATGGATGACAGGGATCTGATGAACTGGAAATACCAGCGCTACATGCAGGATTATCTGGGCACCATCGCAGGGGTTGATGATAATGTGGGGCGCATGCTGGATTATCTGGAGGCGCACGACCTGAACGACAATACCGTCGTGGTCTATACCTCGGATCAGGGCTTTTACCTGGGCGAGCATGGCTGGTTCGACAAACGCTTTATGTACAATGAATCGTTTAAAACCCCTTTGTTGATCAAATGGCCCAATGCGATCAAACCCGGAACCACCCAGGATGAAATGGTGCAGAACCTTGATTTTGCCCAGACTTTTCTGGATATGGCAGGGATCAAGGCCCCAAAGGACATGCAGGGGAAAAGTCTGGTCCCGCTCCTTAAGGGCGAAAAGGAAAAGTGGGACCGTGATGCCGTTTACTACCATTATTACGAATACCCCGCCGAACATGCGGTAAAGCGTCATTACGGGATAGCAACCAAAAGGTACAAGCTCATACACTTCTATTACGATGTGGATGAGTGGGAACTGTATGATGAGAAAAAGGACCCGCGGGAGATGCACAATGTCTATGACGACCCTGAATATGCCGATGTAAGGAAAAAAATGAGGGGTAAATTGGAAGAGTTCAGGAAAAAATTTAAGGATTCCGACTCGCTCAACAATAATTATATACAGGTTTACAAAGACAGAAACACAGAAAATGAATAAAATCCTAGGGTTATTGGGTTCAAAATTGATAAGGGGATCCACTATTCTAGTGTTTCTTATTTTCGGTCAAACCGGAAATTCACAACTTATCCCCGCCCCCACACAACTGAACAAAGAACAGGGCGAGTTTATTGTTGACAGGGACGTGGCGCTTTCCTTTGAAAATCAAAGCCTGAAAGAACTGGCCCGGTACCTTCAGCAGCATATTGAAAAATTGAGCGGAATTCAGCTTCCGCTAAATGAAAACCGCAGGGAAAATATTGTTTTCAACCTTTATTAAACCATTAAGAGGTAAATGAATTACGTAAAGCCAAACGATTCATCAATCGTTCGTAAAATGTCAGGCGGCTGAGTGAATTGCATGAAGCCTAAGCTTCAGGCAATTTGTACCGAAGCCCCGGCTGATAAATAAAAAAGTTTAAGTCATTATTTCACAATTTCACAACCTGCATTGAAGAACACGTGGGGATAATAGAATCAAGCACTAAATTTGATCGCTTTCGCGGAAGCGTTAATATTTTTTTTATGAGAACAATTAATAACCACAGCCTTCGAAAACAATCCGAAATAGCAATCGCTAAATCCAAGCATAAGGAATCAAGCCCCGAAAGCAAAGAACCAAAAACACTTATTTTTATATTTAATCTAAAAATAAATGTTTGCCTTCTATTTATTATTTTGCCGTTACTTCATCTTTTGGCGCAAAACCCAGTTCTGATTCCACAGCCTCAGGAGATAACTTCTTCGGAAACAAAATTTGATTTAAGTCGGAAACATTCAGTTTGGATAAATACTACAGAACACAATAATTTTGCATTACAACAGCTTCAAGAAACAGTTTCGGAAAAATATGG
>JBBPYO010000271.1:0-4812 GCA_038199845.1 Flavobacteriales bacterium | reverse complement strand
TGTTTAGAAAATAGGATTGGGAAATTCCACTGAAAGCGGTACTTCATATCTTCTGCACCGTGGCCCATAGGATTATCTGGCCACACCGAAACAGAGCGCACCGTGTTTTTAGCATGATTTTGTCGTGTGAGGAAACCGTCATAACTACCGCCATACACGATCTCGGGATTTTCTGGATCAACCGCGATATGCGCGCTTTCGCCACCAGCGGTAGGCTCCCAGTCTTCTTCACCTATGGAGTTGCCGTCGCTGCGATGCTTTATACGCACGGTAGAATTATCCTGTTGCGCCGCATAAATACGGTACGGGAAACTATTATCTGTCGTGACGCGGTAAAACTGCGCAGTGGGCTGGTTATAATACGTACTCCAGGTCTCGCCACCGTCATAAGTCACCTGCGCACCACCGTCATCAGCCATGACCATACGTTTGGAATCTTCTGGAGCGATCCATAAATCGTGGTGATCGCCGTGGGGCGCGTCAAAAGATTCAAACGTCTTACCGCCATCAGTACTTTTATGATAGCTCACATTCAAAACATAAATCGTATTTTCATCCTGCGTGTCAGCATATACGCGCATGTAATACCATGCACGCTGCTGCAGGCTTCGGTCTGTGTTTATAAGCTCCCAGGTTTTACCGGCATTATCGCTGCGGTACAATCCGCCTTTTTCTTTATTCTCAACAATCGCCCAAACACGCTCTGAATTTACAGGCGAAACGGTAACACCAATAATCCCCAATGTATCCTGTGGAAAACCTTCGTTTTTTGAAATTTCTGTCCAGTTTTCACCGCTATCCGTACTTTTCCAAAGTGCAGAACCGGGACCGCCACTATTCAAACTGTAGGGTGTGCGGTTAACATTCCAAGTAGAAGCGTACAAAACACGGGGATTATTGGGATCTAATGTAAGATCTACAGCACCGGCATTTTCGTTCGCAAAAAGTATTCTTTTCCAATTCTTGCCACCATCTATAGACTTATAAACGCCGCGCTCTTCGGTAGGTTTGTAAATATTGCCCAAAACCGCTGCATAAACTATATCAGGATTTGTAGGATGCACGCGCATCCGTGGAATATGCCGGCTGTTCTCAAGACCAATATGCTCCCAAGTTTTACCGGCATCAATGGATTTATAGGCGCCATATCCCGAGGAAACGTTACCGCGCAAGGTCTCTTCTCCGCCACCCACGTAAAGGATATTATGATCACTGGGTGCGACCTCAACGGCACCAATACTTCCGCCAAAATAACCATCGGAAATATTTTCCCACTCGCGACCGCCATTTGTGGTACGCCAAACTCCTCCCCCAGTCGCACCAAAATAATAAAGATCCGGATTTCCGGGAACTCCGGTAACCGCAGCACTTCGTCCACCTCGAAAGGGACCGATCAATCGGTATTCCAATGCGGAATATAAAGAATCATCAAAAGTTTGTGCTTGGGATGTTTCTGTTTTCGCAAAGGCGAAAAAAATAAGTAATAAGAGAAGGCTTTTAGTAATTTTTTGCATGGTTTAAAGTGGTTTTTGGTTAGGGATTTCTGCTGGTGTGAAAAATGGAATGAACAACAAAGGCATTAGATTTGATTTCTTAACTAATTATAATGGAAAATTTTCAACCGGCAATTGTCTAAATTCCCTGTCTATTTCCGGTAGTGAAGTGGCTCTTGCTAAATATCTTCCTGCATTGTTCTAAAACGTTGAGGAAAGCTAGTAAAAATTTTTAAGTTGGTGAATTTTCATTGGGAAAGGTCTGAATGGGATTTAATTTATAAAAATAGCAAAAAGTACCTCAAAAACCTAAGCGTGAATTGATATTTCTAAAAACGATAAACGGTAAATTTCACTATTTTTTGGCGAAAAATTACGGATTATAGTCGATTTATGAAAGTGTGTTTTGTTTCTAACTATTCCTCAAAAAAACTAATCGAACTTCCTATCCAAGTATCTTCTGTCAAGTAAGAAACGTTGATAAGCTCGCCTTTGCTCATGCGGGTGAGATTCACAACCGGTTTTAGTTTTCCGTGTTTTTTATCCCAGATATAAAGCATGCGCAGTTCTACCTTCGAATTTTTTTCGGTGTTGGTTTCAATGAGCGGTGCATATTCTACTTTTCTCTGAAGAATATAGTTCTGCTTATCCACAATTTTTTCAATGGTTTCCACGTCGGGATGCAGGTTTATTCCTTTCCCTGCGAAAGAAAACAGGGGTTTCAGCACATAATCGCTCAGTTCTAAATCTTCTGGAAAATCATTTAAATAATAAGATTTTGGGATGTATTTATGTTTCAAAAGCGGTAAAATACATTTGGATATTATAAAAAACCAATCGGGATGCGTGACCCATTCCACGTCCAGATTATCAGTGAGTTGAAACTGTGTTTTGAGGTCGGGAATATTTTTAAGTTCATCGACGATCACGCGGTTATAAATGCGTTTTATAGGTGTTTTTTTGCCGTTTTTAGTATAAAAAAGCTGTTTTCCTTCTTTGTTTATTTTGGTCATGCAAACCGTTTCTATACCGATTGCCTGCTTCGTCGCGGCAAAATCAATACGGGTTTTTTGCTTTTCGGGAAAGATTTCCATAAGAATAACCTCTTCGGCTGGATGATCTGCCAGAATAAGTTTTCGCATTTCCTCAACATAGGTTTTTTCATCCAAATCATTAAAAAAGTAATGAAAATTACTCTTTGTAAAGTTGGGATAGTTCTCCATATACGCTTTTCCCAGAAAAGGCTGATAAAAAAATAAGGATGGAAACGCCTGCAATTCTATCAGCTGAGGTTCAATTTCGCCATTCTCACTAGTACAAAGCCCAAAGTCAATCGCCAAAAAATGAGGTTTCCCCAAAGCAGCAGGACATTGGAGTTCCTTCGGAATAAATTGCTCCCGAATGGCGTCCAGATCAATAGTATCCAATTGTTCAATAATTGCCTCACAGGCATTAAAAACCTTCTTTTTAAGGTCTTTATCGATAAAAACTGGCGTTTCTGAAATCCGAAATCCGCAGGGCTCACCAAAGGTGTTAAGCACTTCTTGCTGCAGGTTTTTATAGTATTCTTCTTTATAACCGGCATTGAACTTTTTTCGGATTTCTGGGATCATAATGTCACGTATCTGTTTTCTTCAATATGTTCAGCGGCTCGCTTTAAAAAACGCGGTATCATTTGCCTATGCGTCAGCAGGATTTTATCGTCATCGTCCAGATAATCCATCATCTGGATGTATTTTTTGCTTCCGAAGCGCTTTACGATCTGGCTGCGTTTTTCCTTTTTCTGAAAATAGCGCATCATCCCCTCGGCATCAGCTTCTGGATGAAATTGAGTACCCACGATTTCCGCGCTAAAGCGAATGGCCATTATTGCCCGTTCCAGTTGAATGTTCTGACGCATTTTTTCCCTACATAAAATGGAACCGCTTAAACTTTCTATTTTACGCTTATCTGGTCGTATTACTTGATAATCACGCGAATCTACCGCATAAAATGGATTGTTGAGTCCTTCTAATAATTCGTCAGTTTTTCCTGTATCGGTTTTATGTATGGGCATAATGCCAAAGGAAGTCGATTTCCGCTTGGTGACTTTCGCAAGATCCCAGTGCAAGCAAGCCAATTGGAATGAATGGCAGATTAAAAACGCAAACTTTTTGTTCTGACTGGTCAAATTATGGTGTAAAAGTTCATCCAGAAAATTGAAAAAGGGTATTTCCCAAGACTCACCAAGAACCAACGGCGATCCCGGTCCGCCGGAAGAAATAAAGATATCGTAATCTTTTATATCGGGAAGTTCGTTTTTGAGACGCACGTCAAAAATATCATAATTCCCTTTTGTTTCCTCTTTTTCCAAAAATTGCCCCGCGATCATTTTGATACAGCGCATGCCCTCATTGGTTACGCCAGCATTCATATCTAAAATCGCAATTCTATAAGTCTTCTCCATCGTTCAGTTTAATTCAACGGGCAAAATTACGGATTCTATGGGCTATTTTTTGATAGTATGTTGTTAAATCCTCCCCTCCCAGCCTCCCCAAGGGGAGGGGCGTCAAACAGTCGCAGTTCCGCTCCTTTGGAGGGATTAGGGGATATGGTAATTAAAGTCCCTTAGAAGTCTCTCCCACAATGTACCGCACCACTTCCTTGAGATCTCCGGTTTCCTTGAATACCGCTAGTTGACGGTCTGCACCGGTGCCCTGCTGAATCATATTGTGTACAAAGTTCACCTCTTTCCGGCAGCCCAACTCATCTACCACATCGTCTATAAATTCTAAAAGTTCATTGATCAGCGCCGTAAAATTGACTTCTTCTTTTTTTCCAAAATCAATGAGTTTAGCCTCAATTCCCCAGCGGGCGGCACGCCATTTATTCTCGTTGATAAGCACCCTGCGATAGGTTCTAAACGTGAGATTTTGCTTCTGCAGTTTGTGTAATTTTGCGATAATACACTGCATAAGCGCCGCAATACAAATCACCTCATCTACGGTCATTGCCATATCGCAAATGCGGAATTCTACCGTGGGATAAAAAGGATGCAGCCGAATGTCCCACCAGATTTTCTTGCCATTGTCTATACAATTGGTCTTGACTAACGTCTCCACAAAATTGTCATATTCGGCCACACTGCTGAAATACGGGGGAATCCCAGTACGCGGAAACTTATCAAATATCTTGGAGCGGAAGGATTTAAAACCGGTATCACGCGCTTCCCAGAACGGCGAATTAGTAGAAAGCGCGTATAAATGCGGAAGAAAATACCGCGCCACATTCATTATCTGAAGCCCTTCTTCTCGATCTGGAATTCCCACGTGTACGTGCA
>JBBPYO010000270.1:0-4672 GCA_038199845.1 Flavobacteriales bacterium | reverse complement strand
CCTTCTCAATTTTCAGCCCTTTTTTGCCGTTTTCTAGCAGTTTTTTGCCGTTTTCTGATACCGAAAGGTCATAATCTACATAATTATAGCCTTTTGTGGCCGCGACTTTCCATTGTTTGATTTCCCGGTCACTTTCAGATCTTAACGTGACCAGCGCTTCACCGGTTTCGGGAGAAAATAAAACCAGTTGCACATTTGGTGTGTTGGCTTTTCCCCAGGTGCGTTTGCTTCCCCAGCGTGAAGAAAACTGCGTCTCTTTGATGTCAAAAAGCTGTAGGGTTTCCATATCTTTTGTCGCCTCAAGGGGTTCTATATCTGCGAGATAGATACTTCGGCCATGCGTGGCAACGAGTAGGTCTTTTTCTTCAGGTTGGATGGCCAAATCATGCACCGCCACCGCGGGCAGATTTTTACCAAATAACTCCCAATTTGCACCGGAATCCATCGAAATATAAGCGCCATTATCCGTTCCCAAATAAAGTATATTTTCTTTCTCCGGATCTTCAATGATGACATTTACGGGAGAAAGTGGCAAGTTGCCGGCAATCGACTCCCAGTTTTTTCCATAGTCATCACTTTTATAGACGTAGGGCGTAAAATCGTCCCAGCGGTAACCGTTCAATGCAAGGTAAACACGTTCTTTTTTGTGTTGTGAGGCCACTACGCTGCTCACCCATAAATCCACGGGCAGATCTTCAGATAAAAGCGTCCAATTGGCACCGCCGTCTTTGGTGATTTGTACGAGTCCGTCGTCACTACCGGTATAAATAAGACCAAATTGAAATGGCGATTCACTAATGCTCGCAAGCGTCCCATAAGCAACATTCCCTTCTTTTGCACCTTTGGTAAGGTCTTCGGAAATAGCTTCCCAAGTATCGCCTTGATCAAAGGAGCGCATTAATTTATTGGTTCCCAGATATAAAATGTCCTGATTATGGGAAGAAAGCAAAATGGGCGTTTCCCAGTTAAAACGGTATGGCTTTTCGCCCAGTTGATGCTTCGGCTGAATAAATGTTTGCTTATCTTTTTCCCGGTCAAGCCGAAAATAATTACCAAACTGAAACCCGGTGTACACAATATTTGGATTTCTGGAATCTACTTGAACCTGCATTCCGTCGCCACCCATGATTCTTTTCCACGGGTATTCACCGTCAGATTCCCAGTCTTTATTCTGTATTGCGGTATGATCACCTACCCAGACACCGTTGTCCTGAAGTCCGCCATAAACCTTATAAGGTTTTTGATTATCTACGGCAATGTCATAAAACTGTCCCAAAGCCTCAGAATTATTTTTGCTCCAGGTTGCGCCATCGTCGTATGTAATATTCACTCCGCCGTCGTTGCCATTGATGAGATGGCCGGGCATTTTTGGATCTATCCATAACGTGTGGTGGTCAGAATGCACATTTTCTGCATCAATTGATTCCCAAGTATTCCCACCATCTGCCGACTTAATAATGGGCACGCCACCGATGTAAATTTTGTCTTTATTGGAAGGATCTACACGAATCCAGGCAAAATAATACCCGTAGCTGTAAAAAACGTCTTCGATAAAATTTGTGTTCATTTTTTTCCAGCTTTTACCGCTGTCGTCACTACGATACACTTCTGCACCTATAACGGGCGTTTCAAAAAGTTCACTGTTGGCATCCTCAAGATATTTGGCCAGATCTTCCGGTTTAATAACACCGGTTTTCACCATGTTTTTAACCGTTTTGCTGTCGTATTTTTTGTCAAAATCATTTTCGCGCAAAAAAGCATCTAGGGTTTTATCATCCAGATCCATAAAAGCATCCATGGTGATATCCTGAAAATTTGCTTTGGTCAGACCTTCTTTTTTCTCTTTTCCAGTAGCTTTTCGGTGGTTTTGATTATCAAGAACGGCATAAATGGTATTGGCATTAAAAGCTGATAAACCTATGCGTCCCACACCGTCACCAGTAGGAAAGCCACTATTTTCCGTAGAAATTAACTCCCAGTTGGTTCCGCCATCGGTACTTTTATAAATCCCGGAATATTTGCCACTGCCCTCAAAATCCCATGCTTTTCTATGTTTTTGCCAAGCTGTGGCAAATAAAGTTTCTGGCGCTCCAGGGGTACGTACAAGATCTATAATACCGGTCTCATCGCCTATAAAAAGCGCTTGCGACCAGGTTTCGCCACCATCTGTCGTTTTATAAATGCCGCGTTCCCTGTTTGGCGAGTACAAATGCCCGGTCACCGCTACGATTACCTCATTTGGGTTATTGGGATTGATGCTTATAGGTCCAAAATGATGCGCATCTGTTAGTCCTTTATTCTCCCACGTTTTACCACCATCGGTTGATTTTAAGATACCAATGCCCGCATAAGAGGAGCGCGAAGCATTGTTCTCGCCGGTACCTACCCAAATAGTGCCTGCCTGCCAGTCTACAGCAATCGTGCCCACATTTTGTGTAGGAGCATTATCAAGAATAGGAGTGAAGGTAGTTCCATTATTCTTAGTATGCCATACTCCGCCGGAAGCGTAGCCCACGTAAAATTCAGCTGAATTTTCTGGATTTACGGCTAAATCTACTACTCTACCGCTCATGATACTTGGACCAATATTCTTAAAAGGTACATTTTTGACCAGTGAATTTTCGGCTTTTTCCTGAAGGCTTTGAGTTGCTTTCTGAAGACTTTCCCCTGTTGTAGCGGGCTGTTGCGCTTCCGCGAAAGCGAAAATGAACAACGAGATAAGAAGAACGGGTGCTTTGAATTTCATGTAAAAGTGTTTTTGCTGCTAAAAAACGTACAAATTAAAGATAAATTACGTGCTTTTGAAGAGGATAAGCTAAAAAGGAGTTGAATCTCTCCAGAGTCTTTTAATTGCGTTGAGAAATAAAAAGTAAAACCTTTCCGCCTTCGGCTCCACCCCTTGAAAAAGGGAGGAACTAGAAACTGATGTTTTAATTTAAACATAGCTTTTTCCTGAAATAGGAGACTCGAATTTGAATAATTTTATAAATTCTTAGTTTTCATATATTAATTCTTCCAGTTTTTAAAGCTCCCCACCTTTTCAAGGAGGGGAATGAATTGGCCTTTAGCCAAGAAAGGGGTGGTTTTTATAATCCTAAAGTCCATTTTTTACTTCTAAACCTGACTATTGCCCGCCTTCTTTGTATTTTTGCCGAAAGACAAATACATTATGAAATACGATCTTATAGACAATCAATTATTTATCAAAAACCGGAAAAATTTCGCGAAGGCGATGAAGCCAAAAAGCCTGGCGGTTTTTAATAGTAACGATGTATATCCCGTTGGCGCAGACAGTACCATGCCTTTTCAACAAAATCGGGATATTTTTTACCTCAGCGGTGTAGATCAAGAGGAAAGTATTCTGGTGCTTTTCCCTGATGCGTCAAAAGAGAATCATCGGGAAATTCTTTTCCTCACGGAAACCAACGCGCATATCGCGGTGTGGGAAGGTGAAAAACTTACCAAGGAAAAAGCATTTGAAACCAGTGGGATCAAAACCGTATACTGGCTTAAGGATTTTAAAAAGATCTTCTATGAGCTCATGACGCAGGCCGATACGGTATATATAAATACGAATGAGCATTACCGCGCCAATGTGGAAACTGAAACCCGTGAAGCGCGTTTTAACAAATCACTTAAAGAACAATACCCCGCGCATAGTGTGGCAAAAAGTAATCCAATTTTGCAGCGTTTACGTTCAGTCAAAGACAAGATTGAACTAGATGTGATGCTACAGGCCTGCAAAATCACAGAAAAAGGTTTTAAACGCGTATTGCAGTTCACAAAACCCGGCGTCTGGGAATACGAGATCGAAGCGGAATTTATGCACGAATTCTTGCGCAACCGCTCCCGTGGTTTTGCCTACACGCCCATTGTGGCTTCGGGGAATAATGCGAACGTGCTGCATTATGTGGTAAATAATTCGCAATGTAAAGACGGCGAACTCATGTTACTTGATGTGGGTGCAGAATATGCCAATTATAGCAGCGATATGACGCGTACGATCCCTATTTCTGGGAGGTTTACAAAACGCCAAAAAGACGTTTATAATGCCGTTTTAAGGGTGAAAAAGGAAGCGACCAAAATGCTTGTTCCCGGCACGCTCTGGGCGCCTTATCATGAAGAAGTAGGCAAACTTATGACTTCGGAATTGCTGGGTCTCGGTCTGCTCGATAAAACGGATGTAAAAAATGAAGATAAAGATTGGCCAGCCTATAAAAAATATTTTATGCATGGTACATCGCACCACATCGGTTTAGATACGCATGATTATGGCTTGTTGCACGAACCCATGCAAGCGAACAACGTATTTACGGTAGAGCCGGGAATTTATTTACCAGAAGAAGGTTTTGGCATTCGGCTGGAAGATGATGTTGTCATCCAGGAGAACGGCGAACCGGTAAATCTGATGGCAGATATTCCACTGGAAGTGGAAGAAATAGAAGAGTGGATGAATAGGTAGTCTCAGGGGACAGTCTCAGTTTTCAGTGGCGGTGAGTAATTTCAGTCTCAGTCTCAGTTTCACTTTTCAGTAGCAGTGGATAGTTTAAGTTAAGTTGGCTTATTTACATAAAGACCTCATAGGTAAATTGCTTCGGCTGGAGCAACACCTGTGAGGTCTTTTGTTAGTTTATAGGTAGGTCAAATAATCATTGATATACCTTAATGTAAT
>JBBPYO010000269.1:0-6397 GCA_038199845.1 Flavobacteriales bacterium | reverse complement strand
ATATACAGAAAGCGGTACATCGTTATTCGGTTTCAGAGATTGTGGTTTCAAGTGCTGGTGAAGGTGTAAATTTTCAGTTGTATACGCAACTTATTAGATTGCTGGAAAAAGGTTTTATCATCAGGGAATACACTCAGGTTTATGAGGAAATTACGCACAAAGTTCCAGTAGAGCACATGGAACTGGATTTTTACAAATATTTCCCGTTTAGCAGAAGTAACAAAAATAGATTTTATCTCTTTTTCAATAGACTTTTTAATATTTTTTTCGCGTGTTTGTGTGCGCTTGTGACGGTAGTTCTGATTCCCTTTATAGGTGTAGGAAATCTGCTCGCAAATAAAGGGCCTTTGTTTTATAAACAGAATCGTGTGGGCTTGAACGGTAGGACATTCAAAATCATAAAATTTCGGACCATGATAAAAAACGCTGAAAAAATGGTGCGCAGTGGTCTCAAAGAGGAGATCGTAGGATTACTGGATTTGGTAAAATTATGCGAAATACAAGACTTGACGAACTGCCACAGTGTCTTAATATATTGCGAGGCGATATGAGTCTTATCGGTCCACGTCCAGAACGACCAGAATTTGTAAGAAAGCTTTCTGAAAGAATTCCGTTCTATGAAACGCGGCATGTTATAAAACCCGGCCTTACGGGCTGGGCACAAGTACGCGGTAGATACGCAAAATCTGCAGAAGACGCACTCGAAAAATTACAGTACGATCTCTATTATATCAAGCACAGAAATCTATTTCTTGACCTGAATATTCTATTAAAAACCTGTAGCACCATGATCTATTATCGTGGACAATAAATAAGTTTTTTCCCTAACCCTTAAGGGTAGACTTATTATGGAAAATTGTTCAATGAGAGGGAAATTTTGCTCCTTTTAGGGACGGAGCAAACAAATATGATGTTTTATAATATTTTAGGATGATTAATCAAGCGAAGAACCCGCTGCTTGTCGGTTTCATTTTCTATAGATTTTTCAATATCCCTTTTTAGCGCGGCAAGTTCGGCTTCAATTACCGCTTTTTTATCTTGCGAAATATCAGGTTCCTGAGTTATAAACTGCAATGCTTCTATAAGCACGTAACACACCGCGCTGTCCTGCTTTGAGTATTGACGAATTGGTTGTATGAGCACGCGCATGGTTTCATCAGCATCTATTATTTTCTTGATTATCCTAAGCTTTCCGTTTTTGGATTTTTCTACAGAAATCTGAGGCAATTGGAGCAGCGATCGCAGCAACTCGGTAAGTTTTATAATGGCATCTATGGCCGTTCCAGGATCATTTACACCTGGAGACATCGCCTTTACTGCGATTTCCATGAGCTTGATCAATCCGCCAATGCCTTTTTCTCCATCCAATCGATCTGGAGATAAGGTCACGCAAAAATCGAGGTTTTCCTGTTCCTTTTCGGTGGGCAGCCTTTTTATTTTTAAAAGTGGCGCTCCCTGCCAAATGTGCTGATTGATATAGGGAATGACAAAAATGTCATTTTCATTGTCTTTTATGGAATCAGACAACAATGCAGGATCAAAATCCCTAAAATAACCCGATTTACTGCTTTTAATAAGCGTCCATCCATCAGTATCTATCGTTTCAATGGCTTCCTTAGATTCCTTTTGTGCTGTTAGTTTTGTTTTAAAATATTTTGAACTCGACTTTGAAATGCTGTCCACAATATTTTGAATTTGAATTGCCCTGGAAATATTGTGTATAAAATATACAAACAATCCTATACACACAACGCCAAGCAGGGCGGCAAACATGGTGCTAAGCCCTAGCGAACTAGAATCTACACCAGCGGCGCCCAGCGATATTAGAATAATGATGCAATAGGAAAGTGTGCCGATATAAACCCCCAAAATGATCTGGTGCCGTTTATTTGAAATAAGATCCGGTAAAAGTCGTGGTGAGAAATTGGACGATGCCTGGCTCAAAACAGACATTACCATGGTAAAACTGAAAACGGTAAGGGATAAAATACCACCTATAAAAGTGGATAAAATAGACCGTGCCGTTTCATAATCTTGAATAAAAAGATATGGGAGGTTTTTTTTTAATTTTCTTATTGGTTCAAAATTTTCAATTTCTAATCCCCCAAATGCGATGATTAAAAAAAGTATACTAATAAGAACGGGGTAAAAAGCGATGCTCTGCAGTACTTTAGTGTAGTAATTTTTTATAAATTTTATAATGGTTTTCATAGAATATTGTGACGTGGTTTTCAGTTTTCAGTCTCAGTTGGCAGTCTCAGTTTTCAGTTTTACATTATACAGTGTTCAATATATATTATTTACAGTGCCTGATTGATCACAACCTTCCAAAGATACCTGTGTTCTGTTTTTTCTTGAAAAAGGAGAACAAAAGGAGCAAAATTGCAGGTATTAAAGCGATTTTTGGTATAAAATCGCCATATTTTGTGTAGAACGTCAAACGGTCATTTTTGTTCACGACGCCCTTTAAAGTGCCGTGTTTGCCATAGCCCAATTGTTTTGTGATTTTTCCGGTCTGATCTATAAATGCAGAAATCCCGGTATTTGCGCTGCGTGCTACATCGCGCCGGTTTTCAATTGCCCTAAGCCGTGCATAATTGAGGTGCTGTTTGTGACCTTGGGTATTTCCCCACCAGGCGTCATTTGTAATTATTGCCAGAAACTGAGCTCCATTGCGTACATAACCCGTTACAAACTCCCCATAAACCGACTCATAGCAAATCACCGGCGCTACCTTTGAGTTATCTGTCGCGGTAAATACAGCACGAGTTTCTTGTTTGGTTTTCATGGAGACCGTTCCGCCCAGATCTATCATAATATCTCCAAGTAAAGGTTTTAAAGCGCTTTGATAGGGGAAATTCTCAACGCCTACAACGAGTTTGCTTTTGTGGTAAATCTGGCTGGTATTCGTTTTATTCAATAGTACGGCCGAATTGTAAAAATCTCCCCAAACCGTATCGCCCACACGATCTTTGCCCAGAAAATTGCTGGTGGGCAGCAATTCACTTTTGTCTTTATGAAAATTATAAAACTGAATACCGATGAGTAAGTTCAAATTCGGATAGTTTTTTAAAAACCCCTGTGCTTTTTTCTTTTCCGCAGAATACTCAAAATTATTCAATTCTGTACCAAAACCTTCTGCGAGCACGGTTTCTGGCGCGATGAGATAACTGGAGTTACTGTCAAGCACTTTTGTCGCATCCTCAAAAAGCAGGTTTGCAATACGCTCATTATTGGTGTTATATTTTTCGGTGTAAGGATCAATATTTGGCTGTAAAAGAACAATTTCTTCTGGATCATTTTTAGTGGAATACGTGGCTAGGATAACCTGTGAAATAAGTATGGGAACTGCAATAAGTGCTATAAAAGTGAGGAGACCGGTAAGTGGTTTTTTGCCATTTTTCAACCGAAAATAGCGTTCTAAAGTGGAAAATAGCAGTATGTTGCCCGCCCAAACCCAAAGACTTCCACCAAAAGTACCGGTGTATTCATACCATTGTATCCAACCTGTAAAGGTGGCAAAACCATTGCCGAGATTGAGCCAGGGCCAAGAAAATTCCCAGTATAAGTGCATCCATTCAAAAAGCATCCAGAGAGAGGCAAGAAAAATAAGACTGAGCAGATTAGATAGGCGCTGACTTACAAAAAAATAAATACGCCACACCAGCGCCATAAGTAGCGAATTTGCGAGTACCGCAAACCACATCCCGAAGCCGGTGGAAAAGTAGAGCCAGTATGTCGTTATAATATTGAAAATAAAAAAGCTCACATAGGCCAATCCCAAAGCCTTCAGACCTTTTTTGCCGTTTGTGGATGTTTTTATATTATGGGTTGCGAAAAGTAGAGGTACAAAGGCTGCAAATAGCAAAAGTGGAAATCCATAAGTTGGCCAAGATAGCGTCAGTAAAAATCCGGTGACTAATGCTAAGAGCAGGTTTTTCATTTAAATCTTTTTTTATTGGACGCGTTTTAGCCGATTTAAGTGCTAAAAGAACCATTTTATACAGATAATTGACAATTTAAATAAAGCTTCCACTATATTCGATCGCGTATAAAGATACAGGGATGCACGTTGCTTTGCAAGATGGGAAATTGCGGGCATTAAAATAACCTGAAAAATAAAAATTTTTCAACAGGCACTTCGAGTGTCTTTGTCGAAAAAAGGTAAAGCCTTCTCAAAAATTTAAATTTTAAATAAAGAGTGACGCAATATCTTTCGTCTAGGGAAATTATACGCCGTTTATGATCAAAAATTGCTTTGAAACTAGTTAAAAATAATTTTAGCCTATCCTATTTTATGTTGCGGTATTTGTCGTTCTCTTTTTCTGTAAGGTATTTTACGTTTTTATATTTTCTCTTTATGACCGCGACATCTGTAGCGCAGCTTTCTATTACCGCTAATTTCCCAGGAGGGAATGTGGTAGTGGATAGTGTGGTGGCAGACACGGTTTATTTTAAGCCAGATCTGAGAAATAGTGCTGGAGAATGGTTTTATTGGAATTTTGAAGCCGTTTCTCAAGAAACGAAAAAATGGTATTTTAAAGCAGAAAGGAAAGATGTTCTTACAAGTATGGGAGCAGCTTCTTCCTTAGATTGTGGGTATAGTTGGCAGTGGATAGATGATAAAAACAATCTAGGTGCCAATATGTTCTCCTATGATTTTAAGAGTGATGAACAAGTGAGGTTGAGCATGGGGCAGCCCTATACCCAGGAAAATTTTAAAATTTTTATCGCACCATATGCCGAAAATAAAAATCTGAGATTATCCTATCTAACCAACACGGAAAAAGGACGAAAGGTTGAAAAAATAACTATAGGGAATTTTGACAGTTCTCCCAGTTGTAAAGTTTTGATTACTGCACGCCACCATGCCAGTGAGATGATGACAAGCTACATTGTAGAGGGGATTATTAATACCTTATTAAGCGATGATCCACAAATAGAAGCGCTCTTAGAAACTACGGAATTTATGATCATTCCATTTGTAGATAAAGACGGCGTAGAGCAGGGCGATCAAGGTAAAAACAGACTTCCCCGAGATCATAACCGTGATTATTCTGGGGAGAGTATTTACAATAGTACTCGGGCCATTCGTGAATTAAAAGACACGTGGATAGGTGAGAGCGAATGGGTCGCTATTGATTTGCACGATCCATGGATCAAAGGTTCTGGGGCAGAGCGCATTTACTTTGTAGGAAGTGAACCGCAAGCATTGGCAGATGAACAAATGGAGTTGGCGGAGATCTTGGAAAAAACAGCACAAGAACGCTTAAAACATGACCAAAAGATCAATTATCTGGCTTGGGGAGATTCCTGGAACACCGATGCAAACAACATTAAGGGCAGCTCTTTTACAACCTGGGCAGGCGCTTATTTTAATAAGGGATTACTTGTAGCTGCCACTATAGAATTCCCTTATGCGCTTAATGATGGGCATCCTGTTACGGCTTCGTCCGCAAGAGGTTTTGGTGAGGATTTAATTTATGCTCTTAAAAATTATACTTCCGAGCATTAAAATGCACCTTAAAACATCAGGAAGTTTCCATTCCCTGTTAAACCTATTTTAAATACAACTTGCTCTTATCGATTTCTAACTAATTTTAAAGAAAAGCTAACATATGCGTGTTTTGATTACAGGAGCCACCGGACTTATAGGGAAGCAGATCGTAAAAGAATGCCACAGCAAAGGCATTCAGGTTTATTATTTAACCACCAATTCAGACAAACTGGAGGACAAACCCGACTATAAAGGCTTTCTTTGGGATGCAAAAAAGAATGAAATTGACGTTGCATGCCTGAAAGGTGTAGCAACTATAATTCATCTCGCAGGTGCCAGTATTGCAGAACGATGGACAGATGAGCATAAAAAAGAGGTTATAGAGAGCAGGATTAATACTGCTAACTTATTATTGACAACACTTCGCGAGAATCATAATGAAGTAGGTCATTTTATATCCGCCAGCGCTATCGGGGCATATCCTTCTTCTTTCGAAACCCTATATACTGAAGAATATCCTGAGTATAATTCCAGTTTTTTAGGAGAAGTGGTCAAAGTTTGGGAAGAAGCAGCAGATCGATTTAAAGATCTAGGTATGGCGGTGACAAAAATACGCATCGGGGTTGTGCTGGCCGAAAATGGTGGAGCTCTGCAACAGCTCGTTAAACCTATAAAAGGATATGTGGGCGCCCCTCTAGACTCAGGAAAACAATGGCAATCATGGATACATATTAAAGATCTCGCCGCTATTTTCGTACTTTGCCTGCAACATAAATTTGCCGGGATTTATAATGCTACCGCACCGCACCCTGTGACAAATGCAACACTAACCAAGACAGCTGCAGAGGTTTTAAATAAACCATTGTGGCTGCCTCATGTTCCAGCATTTGTACTGAAACT
>JBBPYO010000268.1:0-2045 GCA_038199845.1 Flavobacteriales bacterium | reverse complement strand
GTACGCGGCCGCGCCAGTGCAGTGATTAGAAAGGCAAGCGCAAGTAGACGAAGGACAAAAAGCAAAGGCCGCAACTTGGCTAAAAGTCCGCTGCCCGTTTTAAAGCCTTTGAGACTGGAAAGTTTTACATGTGCGGTAAGTTTATTACGCTTCCAGAAAAACCAGGCAATGGCGACGGGAAGTAGCAACAGCAGCCAGAAAAATTCGGGGTTTTGAAATTCAAAATTGTTAAACATCAGTTGGTTGTTTTTTGAAGTTCAACGGAATTGATGACACGGTCCGTCATTTCAGTGGCATATTTATCATCTTGGCGGTGCATCACAATGATCTGCTGAATTACTCCGGGCGTGGTAAAACTCAGCATTACATATTCACCCGTTCTAAAGGTTTTCGGCTTTCCTTCCACTGGAAATTCACCCGTACCAAAAGTCTTTAAACCTTCCGCACCTTCTGGTGTGGTATATTTTTCGCTTTTCACTACCAGGTTTTTTGCACCTTGCTGTTCCATACCAGAAATGGAACCATCTACCGCCTTTTGAAGATCAATTTCCTGATCACCGGGCACGCGGGTGTTGTTAAGAATAATGGCAAAATCTTCCAAATAGCTGCCATATGCGAAAGCATTCATTTCTACTTTCCCTTTAAGTTCATCAGGAATTGGAAGTTCGGTTCGTTTCAACACCTTGGGAGTTGAAATGGTTATTGGTGGAAAACCATACTCACTTCGAATCCAGTCGCCTTCCAGTAATTCTTTGGAAGGATGGCCCAGAAAGTTGTCTTTTACGTAATCAAAACCTTTAGTAGCGATCAGAATTCCAGCAGAAATTATAAGAATACTTAAAACACCAAAAATACCGGTAAGTATAAGTTTCCGTTTTCTTCTGCGCTCTAAAGTATCGCGATACGCCGCGTCGCGCATCAGTTCTTCCTCGGTAGGCGGCGGTATGGACTCGTGTGTTTCTTTGACCACTTGCTCAACAACGAGACGGTCTGCTTCAGATTTCCCAGCTTCTGGCGTAATACGGGCGAATTTGGTCAAATCTGCCGTGCGCAATACCTGCTCCAATTTTTTAATGGTTTCAACACTAAAATCGATATGCCCACTTTCCTTTTCCTGATAAAGCCGTTCTATAAGTTCGCCGGTCGTACTTTCCATAGAGCGATCATAAACTTCTTCATCCAAATAATGACGCACAATGTCAGTGAGACGGGAATAATAAGCTTTGGTCGTGGTCTGATCTGTAGTTCTTCCGGGAGTTTTATATTCTTCGTCGAGCTGGTGCAAAGACACAAGCGCTTGTTCAAAAGGCGGCAATTTCTTTTCAGCCTCGGCTTTTCTTCGGCTGCGCCGAATAATAAAAAATAGAAATACTCCTATAAGTAAGAGAATTCCCAAAATCCACAGGACCCAGATCCACCAATTACTGAAAGCTTTTTCTACCGCAATAATATCTTTAATATCGTAAAGACCTTGCTTTGTAGTATCAACCACCACCGTATTCACCTCCACACGCAGCGAATCTGTATAAAAAGGAGTCTGCCCGATGCTGATGGTTTGCCTCGGAATGGTATATGCGCCACTGTCAAATTGCGTGAGCCCATAACGTTTAATTAGCGTCATTTTAGCTTGCGCGTATGTGGTATCTACCGCGTAAGAATCTATCATTTCAAGCGGAGCAAAGGTCTGCCCTTCGGGGAAAATCACCAGATCTGTAGAATCTGTGATTACATTTACGGTATAACTCAGCTGCTCACCTATTTTTATACTGTCGCGGTCAATTGCGGCGGCAACTTCTTGTGCATTTATTTGAAACGAGGCAAAAAACAGCGTAAATAGGGCAAAAATCGCCTTAAAAACCTGTTTTTTTGACTTAAAATGGGCTGCCCTAACTGCTTTCATTATAGTATTATCCTCTTCGTTTAAAATAACCCAGTAATTTTTTTACATAACTATCATCTGTGCGCACATCAATGACACCGGCGCCACTTCGGGTAAAACTTTCACGGTAATAATGCACTTTATCCTGATAGAATTTTGAATAATT
>JBBPYO010000267.1:0-6007 GCA_038199845.1 Flavobacteriales bacterium | reverse complement strand
TCGAGTTTTCGGCTTTATCTTGTTGCCAATGTACTGCAATTACTCGTTTTTGATAATCTGGGAATCCCCTTCTGGCTCACCGTTACCTTTACCATTTTATTGATCTGGCTTTACACCTTTAGGTCAGGTATTAAGACCATTGTGTGGACAGATACATTGCAAACGCTTTTTATGCTTATCGCGGTGGGTGTGGCCATTTATTATATCTCCAGCGATCTAGGTCTCAATGCAAATAACTTTTTTGATTTTCTAGCTGATAGCAAACTTTCTAAAATGTTCTTTTTTGAAGATTGGAAAAGCAGTGATTTTTTCTTTAAACAATTTATTTCAGGAGCCTTTATCGCTATTGTCATGACAGGATTAGATCAAGATATGATGCAAAAAAACCTGACGTGCCGAAATTTAGGTGATGCTCAGAAAAATGTATTTTGGTTCACTATTGTACTTACGATCGTAAACTTTGTATTTCTTGCCCTTGGACTGCTACTTACCGCCTATGCCGAAAAAAACGGAATAACAGCAAATAAAGATGATCTATTCCCTTTCATAGCCACGCAAGCAGATTTAGGGCTTGCCATTGGCGCTTGCTTTATTCTTGGGCTCATTGCAGCCGCCTACTCAAGTGCTGATAGTGCGCTTACCGCGCTAACTACATCCTTTAGTATAGACATTCTGGAGATCGAGAAGAAATACGATGAGAAAAAACAAGTACGCGTGCGCAAGGCCGTTCACATGCTCACCTCATTAGTTCTTATACTTGTTGTAATTATCTTTAAATATGTAATCGCCGATGAAAGTGTAATCGCACGATTATTTGTATTTGCGGGCTATACGTATGGACCCTTGTTGGGATTATATTCTTTTGGCCTTTTTAGTAAGTGGAATGTAAAAGATAAGCTTATTCCTGTAGTAGCAATTGCTTCACCAATTATTGCCTATATTATAAGTACACTGAGCGAAACGTATCTAAATTTTGAATTCGGCTTTTTTATTCTCATTCTCAATGGGGCGCTCACCTATTTAGGTCTAGTATTTTTGCGACGAAAGTAAAACAAGCGTACATGCAGGATTTACCTCAATGCCATTTTTCTCGAGAATCTTGTAAAATTCTGGGTTTTCAGTGCCGGGGTTAAATATGATCCTTTCGGGTTTTAGACTAACGAGGTAATTATAATATTCGGGTTGTCGTTTTGGGCTGATATACATGGTTATCGTATGAATATTATCAAGGGCCAACTTATCGGTAAGGATTTCAACACCTGCCACTGTACCTGACCGCAGACCAATTGCAACAACCGTCTGTCCATATTTTATGAGTTTTTCAATCGCCATATTTGAAAATCTTGCTGGATTATTTGATGCTCCCAATACTAATGTTTTTTTCATGTGTCTATTTTGAATACCCTGTCTTTATAAGTGATAAAAAAAATGAATTTCCGCCAAGTATCATATAAGAATGTAATTGTTATCGATCATTATAATCATTTTTTGGGCGTTTCCCTGCGGGCCGGGCTTTTCGCTGCAATCTTTTTGTTCGTTCCTCGCAACAAGGATTTCTACTTCAATCCCTAACGCAAATTCGTTTTAATCGAATATGTTTGGTTGATCGGTTTAGATTTAAATAACCAATGTAATTTCCATGTTTTCGGACAATATATCTTCATTTTCCACCCAAATAAGTCCATTTTTCAACCATTTTTAGAGATTTCTAGCCGTTTTTGTGGCGAGTTGCTTACTGCCGAAATTTATATGCAGTTCAGCATTGCTGAAAGCTACCTTTAGGACAGATAATGGAAATACATTAATTTAATTTCTTATTGATGAATTTTTCTTTCTTACTTACAATTACAACACCAATTTCCCGTTATTCTAGGGTATCATGAGCAATTCACAAATCGGCGTTAAATAACAATTTTTACGTAACAAGATACTAAAACTAACGTCTATATAACTAGAAAATAACATTGCTAAACTTGAGCTGATCTTAATTGGTTTTGATGGTTAGTGTTAATTAAGGTTGCTCAAGTTTTTTAAAAACCCAGAGATTTTATCTCTGGGTTTTTTTATGTCTTTAATCGAATATCTTAAAAGCAAGAGAGGCTTTTTAGTATCGTTAATTATATGTTAATTACCAAGAAATCTGCAACAATATTATTTCTTTTACGTCTTATAAGTAACTGACATTCAAAAGTAAAGAGATGTTTTTGTAATTATTTGAATTAGCCTTCTAAATAGAACTTAAATCATTCTCAGCCAATTGATGTTCTAAAAAAGCCCGAGACGTATGTTTCGGGCTTTTATGGTTATAGTAATATGTAACCTTAACGCATCAATAGCGCATGTCTAACGTTTTTTGAAACTGAAATTTATAGTTTCCACAGAAATTCTATTTCTTTATTCATATCGGGATGCAAACTGTTAAATACTGGACAAATCAGTGCTACTTTCTGAAGGATCTCCCGGTCTTTTTCGATTATTTTTTCTGGCAGAAATAGTTTTACATGAATCCCAGAAATACGTCTGGGTTCTGCAGCCATCGTTTTTACCACTTCAGCATAGCTTCCTTTAAGATCAACTTCCATTTGGGCAGCTTTGATACCCATAATAGTGAGCATGCAACTTCCCAATGCGGTAGCAACCGTATCAGTAGGAGAAAAAGCTTTTCCCTGTCCATTATTATCTACTGGAGCATCGGTTATAAAACTACTACCAGACTGCTCATGTGTACATTCCGTACGTAAATTACCCTGATAAACTACTTTACTTGTCATAGATTAATCTTTAAAATTTTCTGTTTTCTCAAGTACTTGTATAGGAACTTCCACTACTTCTAAAATGAGACCTGGTCCATATTTGAGAACATAAACCGCTTTGTTATAAAACCCATCCTGAGTGGCTTTTACGTAACTAAACTTATTTTCTAAATAATGCGTTTCTACACCACTATTTGCCGAAGCATATAAATCTTCCGCTGTGGCCAATCGCAACAATGTATCAAGTGTCAAATCAAAACCTCGTATTGCATAATTATTTGGGTCAACACCATATTTACTGCGATAACTTGCGGCAAAATTACTTAATGAACCTTCTATACTTCCTTGGCTGTCAGTTGAGGGAAATTGAAAGCCTAAACGCATGAGAGTCATATTACTTATGTCTTCACTATCATACGCATCGCCTTTACTGGTCGTCATAAGATTGATTTTAAAGTCGGCCACCTGTGTATTTGCACTGGTAACCGTATTGCTCAATAAAGGAATATCATTCGTCTCTAGAATAATCCAATTCTCTCGGTCTTTATCAAGTCTGCTGGAGATATCATCTTTATTGAGGTAATACCCACTATCACCACTGTGCGGGTCCAAAACTTTAGCATCAGGATATAGATTAAGTAATTTATTTTTGATTTCCTTGCTTTTGTCATCTGCGATAATAATAATATTCTTATCCTTTCCACTTACTTTTATGTAATCAAGCATATATTCTTGAAGGATATTGTCATTGGGCCGCGACTGAAAGAGATTGGATGTCATCTCAAGACGTGGGGTAAGTGGAGAAACTACAGGAATACCCCTATCGCGCAATTTGGTACTTACTGCGGTGACATTCTGACCTAATAACGGACCGATAACGACATCCATATCAGCAAAATCAGCTGTATTTAGAATAGAATTGAGCATATCTTCATTGGCAGCTTCTTCCCCACGCTCATAATGCGTGTCATATACATATAACTTTGTTGAAAGTCCCAACGCTTTCGCGGAATCTACCGCCATAAGCGCACCACTATAAAAATCTAATGCGATTCTGGAAACGCCATTACGAGTCAACATAACTTTTAGACTATCCGCAGGAACATTTGTACTGAAGGGAAGCAAAACAGCAACATTTTTTTCAGAGAAATTAGTAAGTACTTGAGTAAGATCAAGCGCTCCACCGCCAGCAAGTACATCACCAGCTGGAATGAGGGATTTCGGAAGTTTTAAGATCATTCCATTTTGCAGGCCGTCCTCTAAAGCAGGATTCAATTTAATAAGTTCCTCATCGGTCATATCCCACCGGCGGGTCAACGAATAAAACGTATCACCCTGCTGAACTTGATAAAAACCAAACTTTTCCTCATCCATCTTCGCGTCTGCGGTATAGCTTTTATCAGGAACGTTTAATATGGCACCTATGGCAAGCCCATCTGTTATCTCTGGATTGAGCGCCTTTAAATCTTCAATAGTAATACCGTACATGCTGGCAAGACCATAAATAGTCTCTTTAGGTTTTACTACGTGTTTTCTATTGGTTTCAGTCGGTTTTTGAGTGTCTAAGGTAAGTTTTCCGTTATTTATGGGAATTTTTAGCGCTTCTCCAGTCCGTAGTTCTGCGGAATATAACTGCGTATTGTAACGTTTTAAAGTCTCCTCGCTAATCTTATACATTTGGGCAAGGCTATAAACAGTTTCCCCTTTTTTGACCGTGTGTGTTTTGAATTCCTGATCCTTCATTCTTGACTCCTGCTCCTGTTGTGCCATTGCTGCCTTACTTCCCGGCAACATCAACACTAGACCGGGATGAAGACCATCACGCGCTTCAGGATTTAAGCGGTACAGTTCATAAACTGTAATATTATATTTATTGGCGATGGCCGAAATCGTTTCGCCTTCCTGAACTTTATGATTGGAGTAAGATTGTTGTCCCAAACTGGCACAACTGTATATCACAAACATAAAAAGGAATGCTACAACTATATTCTTCATGATAAATCGTGTTAAGTTTTTGTTGGTTTCTGGGTACTTTTCATTATTCCCACTCAATGGTAGCCGGCGGTTTTGAACTAATGTCATATACTACTCTATTAACGCCCTTTACTTTGTTTATTATATCGTTAGATGTTTTTTGCAAGAACGCGTAGGGCAAGTTCACCCAGTCTGCCGTCATCCCATCTGTACTTTCTACGGCGCGCAGCACAACACATTTTTCATACGTACGCTCGTCGCCCATTACACCCACTGAATCTACCGGTAATAACATAGCGCCCGCCTGCCATACTTTATCATAAAGTTCCCACTCCCGAAGGCCATTGATAAAAATTGCATCAACCTCTTGTAGGATCCTCACTTTTTCTGGTGTGATATCACCTAGAATACGGATGGCCAGCCCAGGACCAGGAAATGGGTGCCGGCCCAGTAATTTTTTATCCATATCCATACTTGCACCCACGCGGCGCACCTCGTCTTTAAAAAGCATCTTGAGAGGTTCTACCACTTTAAGCTTCATATAATCTGGTAATCCGCCCACATTATGGTGTGATTTTATGGTTGCTGAAGGTCCGCCGCTTACCGAAACAGATTCTATCACATCTGGATAAATAGTTCCCTGAGCGAGCCATTTTACATCTTGGACTAGATGCGCCTCATCATCAAAAACCTCTATAAATACACGGCCTATAATTTTACGTTTTTCCTCGGGATCACTTTTATCTTTTAAAGCATCCAGAAAGCGTGAAGAAGCATCTACACCTTTCACATTAAGGCCCATTCCCTTATACTGATCAAGAACATCTTTAAATTCGTTTTTCCGCAGTAGTCCATTGTTGACAAAAATACAATAGAGGTTTTTACCAATAGCCCTGTGCAACAACATTGCCGCGACCGAAGAATCAACACCACCGGAAAGTCCAAGAACAACTTTATCATTGCCTAACTTTTCCTGAAGATCTTCTACTGTTTTCTCAACAAAATTATCTGGTGTCCAATCTTGGGATACTCCAGCAATATTTACCAGAAAATTTTGCAGCACTTGTTTGCCATACGTGGTGTGATAAACTTCTGGATGAAATTGTATGGCATAGGTTTCCTCTCCTTCCAGACGATACGCTGCATTAAGCACGTCGTTGGTACTAGCAAGTCTCACCGCGTTTTCAGGAAGGGATTTTATGGTATCGCTATGGCTCATCCATACTTGACTGCCCTCTTCTACCCCTTTAAAAAAAGGTTCTCCTGACTTAATCATAGAC
>JBBPYO010000266.1:0-4818 GCA_038199845.1 Flavobacteriales bacterium | reverse complement strand
TTGAATAGCATAAATTCGTTCTCTTTCTACTTTAATAATTCAATTGTATTCCTATTTTTGTGCTTCAGTTGATAATAAATGAGCAAAATAATTAAAAAAATCGGAGTGTTGACATCTGGGGGCGATTCTCCTGGTATGAATGCTGCCGTAAGATCTGTAGTTCGCACTTGTGCCTATCACAAATTGGAATGCGTAGGAATTTATAGAGGTTTTGAAGGCCTAATTGAAGGCGACTTCAAGCCAATGGATGCACGTAGCGTACGCGATATTATAAACCGTGGCGGCACAATACTGAAATCTGCCCGATCAAAAGAATTCAAAACCAAGGAAGGCCGTGAAAAAGCCTACAACAACCTTAAAGAAAATGATATTGACGCCATTGTCCTCATCGGCGGTGATGGCACCTTTACTGGCGGCCTAATCTTTAGCAAAGAGTTTGATTTTCCATGTATGGGAATTCCGGGCACAATAGATAATGACATAGGTGGTACAGACCGCACATTGGGCTACGACACCGCACTTAATACCGCTGTGGAAGCTATTGATAAGATCAGGGATACAGCAAGTTCGCACAACCGTCTTTTCTTTATTGAAGTAATGGGTCGCGACGTGGGTCATATTGCACTGAATGCAGGTGTGGGTGGCGGTGCTGAAGAAATTTTGATTCCCGAAGCAAATATGGGCATAGAACGCCTGGTGGAATCACTCACACGCAGTGGTGCCAGTGGTAAAACTTCGAGTCTTGTGGTCGTAGCCGAAGGTGATAAAACCGGAAAAAGTGTCTTCGATCTTAAAGATTATGTAGACAACAATCTGGAGGGCTACGACGTGCGGGTTGCCGTACTTGGTCACCTGCAGCGTGGTGGTTCACCCAGCTGTTACGACCGCGTGCTCGCCAGCCGTATGGGCGTGAAAGCTGTAGAATCACTAATGGAAGGTAAAAGCTGTTTTATGGTGGGTACTCAGCATGATAAGATGGTACTTTACCCACTGGAGCAGGCAATAAAAGGCGGTTCTGGTATAAATGAAGAATTGATACGTGTGTCTGAGATAATGACCACCTGACCAGTTTTCAGTGGCAGTGGCAGTTTTCAGTACGTAGATAGTGATGTGGGGATAATCTTAGCATTAGCATAAATAATAATAACAATAGAAATATAAATAAATACAAGTAATGGCAAATTTGAAAATTGGAATAAATGGATTTGGTCGTATAGGACGAATTGTTTTTAGAGCAACTATAAAGCGCGATAACGTAGATGTAGTAGCCATTAATGATTTGCTTGATGTTGAACATTTAGCTTATCTATTAAAATATGACTCTGTACACGGTAGGTTTGACGGTACAATAGAAGTACAAGATGGCCATCTTATCGTAGACGGTAAAAAAGTAAGGGTGACTGCAGAAAGAGATCCTAAAAACCTTAAATGGGGTGAAGCAGGTGTAGATGTTGTTGCAGAATGTACAGGTATTTTCACCAGTATGGACACTGCAAATCAGCACATTCAAGCTGGTGCTAAAAAGGTCGTAATCTCTGCTCCTTCTAAAGATGTACCCATGTTTGTTATGGGCGTGAATCACAAAGATATCAAGGCAGATCAAAATATAGTTTCGAATGCATCTTGTACGACCAACTGTCTTGCACCGCTTGCTAAAGTTCTTAACGACAACTGGGGTATAGAAGAGGCACTTATGACTACGATACACGCTTCTACGGCAAGTCAATTTCCTGTAGATAGTCCTTCTCCAAAAAACTACCGTATGGGACGTAGTGCACTTAATAACATCATCCCTACAACTACTGGGGCTGCCGTTGCGGTGACTAAAGTAATCCCTTCTCTTAAAGGTAAACTTACCGGTATGGCTTTCCGCGTTCCTACAGCAGATGTTTCTGTGGTAGATTTAACCGTAAAACTGAGCAAAGACACTTCCTTAGCTGAAATAAACAAGGCTTTTAAAGCAGCTTCAGAAGGAGAAATGAAAGGCGTTCTTGGATATACCGAAGAAGCTGTAGTATCTCAGGATTTTGTAAGCGATCCCCGCACAAGTATTCTTGATGCAGATAGCGGTATTGAATTGAACCCTAGATTCTTCAAGCTTGTTTCTTGGTATGATAATGAATTTGGTTACTCCAACAAACTTGTTGACCTTGCAGAACACGTAAATTCCTTATAGGAAAAAAGGCAACCCTTAAAAACCCCCTTTTTAGCCAACGCTAAAGGGGGTTTATTCTCTAATATAATTTATTCTTATGATTTTAGTAGTTGACAGTGGCTCCACAAAGACAGACTGGATTGCGCTAAGTGAGGATGGGGAGCAAATTTTCCAGACGCAAACCTTTGGACTGAATCCCCAAGTACTTTCCAACGAAATCCTCACAGAACGCATCATCAATAATTATGAGCTCTATAAGCACAGACATGAAGTAACCCAACTTTATTTCTATGGCGCCGGTTGTGGAACAGAAAAGCCTAAAGAATCGCTACGTGATGTATTCAAGGATTTTTTTGACAAAGTGAAAAAACCCGAAATCATGGAGGATACCTATGCTGCGCTATACGCGACAACCAGCAAAAATGAAGCAGGTATTGTATGTATATTGGGCACTGGCTCTAATTGTAGTATGTATAATGGCGAGAACATTGAGCAAAAAGTGACTTCTCTTGGCTACATACTAATGGATGATGGTAGCGGTAATTATTATGGAAGACAGCTGCTTCGGGATTTTCATTTTAATAAAATACCCAAGGATCTGGCATATGAATTTGCCAAAGAATTTGACCTGACCGCAGAAAGTATTAAAACGCATTTATACAAAATGCCGAACCCCAATACCTATCTCGCTCAGTTTGCCAAATTTTTGATTACTAACAAAGAGCATGATTACTGCCAACGATTGATTAGGAAAGGCTTAAAATTGTTTATAGAACATCAAATTTTACAATTTGACAATGCGCATAAAGTACCTGTACATTTTGTAGGTTCTATCGCCTTCTATCTACAGGACGAGCTCAAAAAATTGCTCCTTGAGTATGACCTAAAAATTGGTAAAGTTCTCAAACGCCCCATAGAAGGACTTGTAAAATATCATAAAGAGTATATGATGGTCAAATAATTAATTAGGACTTGTAAAGAAATAACCAACACATTTAGACTTGTTTTTTTTGCCCACGAACTTCGTAAAAAAGCCTTGCTTTAGTTAAGACTAAAGCAAGGCTTTTTTGACTCGTTATTGCACTAAATATAGTATTGTCAATTCTGTACACTTAATTTTATTACAAATCTTTTACGGCGATCATTGATATTTCCAAAGTAACATATTTAGGCAGATTTGCAACCTCAACCGTTTCTCTCGCAGGAGCGGTTTTTTCGTTAAAATAAGTTGCATAAACTGTATTTACAGCGCTAAAATCACCCATATTACTCAAGAAAATGGACGATTTTACCACATTTTCAAAAGTTAGGCCTGCTTCTTCCAGAATCGCTTTTAGGTTATTCATTACCTGTTTAGCTTCTGCATCTATTCCGCCCGTTACAATTTCCCCTGTTGCAGGATCCACTGGGATCTGACCGCTTATATATAGCGTATTGCCTGATAAAACTGCCTGATTATAAGGTCCGATGGGGGCTGGTGCATTGTTAGTAGTAATTATTTTTTTCATGGAATATTATATTTTATCTTAAAAATAGCTTTTTAAGTGGAATTAGACGAATTAAAAATATTTCAATCGAAGTATAATTAAAGAAAGATTTTAAACTGACAATCGGTTTTTTAGGTCAAAAACGCCCTTTTCGACATCATTATCACCGAAAATGATTGAAAAACGACACTTTTCAGCACTGAATTTCCCGATTTAAAATCAGCTATTTACGCTATAAAATCGGCAATAATCACACTATAATTGACGATCTGGTGGTCTGCGCTGTTCGTATTTGAGATCACTGAGTGCGCTGGATTTTATACCTATAAAAAAGTTGTAGGATTTATAAGTCCCAAAAGGCGTCCAGCTAAAGGTCATATTAAAACTCTCCAGATCCCGACGAAAACGAAGCTGCGTGGGTGTAAATCTGCCGTCGGTAAGGTCAATACCTGAAGACGCTCCCACAAACCAGCGCTCGCCCAGTTCTACATCACCACTAAAGTTCATCGCGTGCGAGGTAATCATTTCCTGACGGCCCATATTCCCGTAATTAACATTATAATTCACGCGCAAATTCCACGGCAGGGTATAATTATAAAGTTCCTGCTCCTCATCTTCATCCTCCTCGGGCTCTTCATCTTCATAAAACTCACCATTTATATTGTCTATACTTTTACCAAAAAGCGCATCGGGCCGACCACCATTACGGAAAGTTTCATTCTCGTCGCGGTCTTCATTTTCGGTCTTCTTTGTAAAATTTTTGCTAGAAAACGCGTACCCAAAGTTGGCACTCGCATTGGTAAGCCTAAAAAGACTTCCACCGTTGGAAATATTCAGCTTATCAACACGCTGGTTATTATTATTTAGCGCATATGGATCTAACGTCATATTAAAGTTAATGCTCAATTTACTTTCAATAATGGGAATGGTACCGCTCACCCGCAACGGACTCAATTTTAAGCTGTCCGCAAGAAAATTATAATTGGTTGATACCGAAAGGTTATTAAGTAATGTGATTTTTTTGGGCTCTACTGCAGTGCTGTCCTTATCACGCACCTTGGCTTCGATATTGTTATTCAAGGATAAACTTACTCCGCTGGAGCGAAAATTACTGGGCGCCCCATAAAAACCACCATCAAAACGGGAATATTCCACTTCTCGCGTGCGCGCTCCTTC
>JBBPYO010000265.1:0-5745 GCA_038199845.1 Flavobacteriales bacterium | reverse complement strand
TTCTCAATTAAAGCAATGGATTTTTTATCGTTTGCAAGATCCCATAACGGTCCGTGACCTCCAGGGTAAAATACAGCGTCAAAATCATCTGCATTAAGATCTGCCAGAACCTTAGTATTTTCTATTAACCTTTGAGCTTCAGAATCTTTTTTAAAGCGTTTTGTATCTTCTGTAGCCGTATCTTCTGTGTCGCTACTGGGATCAATAGGCGCAGCACCACCTTTTGGCGTGGCCACAGTAATTTTAACTCCTTTGTCAAGTAATGCGTAATATGGAGCAGCAAATTCTTCAATCCAAAATCCTGTTTTCTTTCCCGTGTCCCCTAATTGATCGTGAGACGTTAATACAAATAATATTTTCATGTTTGTTATTTTTTAATTGAATTTTCCTTCTGAAGTTTTCAGAGGTTTTACTCTTATTTCCTTATTTAATAAGCCATTTTCACGATTTTTTCAACCTTATCTGGAGATAATGATTGATGTTCACCTAATCCCATCCAGCCGCGATCTGTAAAACGTTGCGCTATTTTTTCGGCGGTACCGGTATAGTCTTTAGTATAATCTGATAATTTAGTATCAATTCCTAATTGGTGGAAAAAAGCTTCCGTTTTTTCAATAGCAGCGTAGGCTTTATCATCTGTATTTCCTTCGGTGATGTTCCAAACACGTTCTGCATATTGCGCTAGTTTTTCTTTTTTATCTTCAAAATTGAACTTGTAATGGCTTGGTGCAATTACGGCCAATGTACGTGCATGATCGATACCAAATAAAGCCGTTAGTTCATGGCCCATCGCGTGTACTGCCCAATCTGTAGGAACACCTTTTTGAATTAATCCATTTAATGCCATGGTGCAGCTCCACATAAAATCTGATGCCGCTTTGTAATCTGTAGGATCTTTCATTACTTTTGGAGCCACTTCAATAAGTGTCTGTAAAATACTTTCGGCAAAACGATCTTGCAATAAAGCGCCAATGGGATAGGTCATATACTGTTCCAAAACGTGCGTAAAAGCGTCTGTCAGACCATTTGCCAATTGCCGTTCTGGTATGGAAGCAATCACTTGAGGATCTAAAATAGAGAACTCGGGAAATAAGCCCGGTCCACCCATGGCCAACTTCTCTTTAGTTTCTGCCCGTGTAATTACAGAACCAGAATTCATCTCAGAACCTGTTGCGGGCAAGGTTAAAACAGTTCCAAAAGGCATTCCTTTCTCCGTTTTAATATTTTTTGACAGAATATCCCAAGGCGTGTCGCCTTCAAATAAAGCAGCTGAGGATAAAAATTTAGTTCCATCAATTACAGAACCACCACCAACAGCCAACAAATACGTTATTTTTTCTTCTTTTATGACTTTTAAAGCTTCCATCAAAACAGCGTATTCCGGGTTTGCAGGAATTCCTCCAAACTCAACAACATCTACTTTTGCCAACGCTTTTTTTACTTGATCATAAATGCCGTTCTTCTTAATACTTCCTCCGCCATAAAGGAGCAATACTCTGGCATTTTCCGGAATTTCGTTTTCCAGTTTTGCTATAGTGTCTTTTCCGAAGATAATTTTAGTCGGATTTTTAAATTCAAAATTGTTCATAATCTTTTTTTTTGAGTATTAAAATCTAAATTTTGACAATCATTTTTCCTTTGTTTTTACCTTCAAATAAATCGATAAAAGCATTGGGGATGTTATCAAAACCATTTACAATAGTTTCTGAGTACGTAAGTTTTTCATCGGCTAACCATTCAGACAATTGTTGAACTGCTTCCGGAAACTTGTCAGTGTAATTAGAAACAATAAATCCTTGCATTAACGCGCTTTTCTTTATTAAAAAAGGTTGTACACTAACACTTTTTGGAACTTCGGTAGCATTATAAACCGAAATTGCGCCACAGTTAATGATCCTTGCGAACTGGTTGATATTATATAATACCGCATCAGATATTGGTCCACCAACATTGTCAAAATAAATATCCACACCGTCTGGCGCCGCTTGTGCTAGATCTACTCTAAGATCTGAGCTGGTGTTATAATTTATACCCGCGTCAAAGCCAAATTTAGTTTTGAGCATTTCAATCTTTTCATCTGTACCGGCAATTCCAATAACTCTAAGCCCTAGGATTTTTCCTATTTGCCCTACAATACTTCCCACTGCACCAGCAGCTCCGGAAACAACGAGTGTCTCACCTGCTTTCGGTTTTCCTATTTGGTTAAGACCTAAAAAAGCAGTTAAACCGGTCATTCCTAAAACTCCTAAATAGGCACTTAATGGAGCTTTATCACCATCCACTTTTAAAAGTCCGTCGCCAGTAGATACTTGTTTAGTTTTCCAATCCAACATTCCGGAGACATAATCGCCAACTGCAAACTTGTCATTTTTAGACTCGATAACCTTCGCTACAACTCCAGACTGGATAGGTTTATTAAGCTCAAAAGGCGGAACATACGATTCAGCATCGCTCATGCGTCCCCGCAAATAAGGATCAACAGAAACGTAAGCGGTTTCTAGAAGGAGTTCACCATTTCCAATTGTTATGTCAGAATTTTCCGTAACAAATTCAAAATCGGAAACTTTAGGTTTTCCTTCCGGTCTATTTTTTAATATTATCGTTTGTATCATAATGGTATGTTTTACTCTATTACAGTCACTAATTCTTCCATTGATTTTCTAACTTTTACTAAGTTGACTAACCAATCTTTATCTTCTTTTCTATAGCCTAATGGCAACATAACCGCACTGCGCAAGCCTTTCTCATGGAATCCTAAAATTTCGTCTACGGCCTCCGTATCGAAACCTTCTAAAGGAGTGGCGTCCACACCTTCAAAAGCTGCAGCAATAATCGCCTGGGAAAATGCGATGTACGCCTGTTTTGCGGCATGATTAAAATTGACTTCTTTATCTTTTTGTGGATAAGAATTAAGCAGCATCTGACGATAATCTTCCCAACCTTGATTTTCAAAGCCGCGAATGGTATTGGTCAAATCGAACATGTAATTAATCCGGTCTGCCGTGTAGGTATCCCAAGCCGCAAAAACGAGTAAATGAGAGCAGTCTGTAATAACAGATTGATTCCACGCTACAGGTTTGATTTTTTCTTTTATATCTTGATTTTTAATTACAAAAATCTCAAAAGGCTGTAAACCGCTTGAAGTAGGAGCAAGGCGGGCAGCTTCTAAAATACGTTCTATTTTATCTTCCGCTACTGTTTCACCATTCATGGCTTTTGCAGCGTATCGCCAATTTAATTTATCTATTAATTCCATTATTATTAGGGGTATATTTAGTATTCAGTTTATTATTCTAACATTTTTTGATACTGCTCCAGGCAGACTGGTAAGCTTCTTCGAGATGTTTTTTATCCAACTTAAAAGCGCCACGTTTCTGTGTGACCATCAAAAATGACAAGGGTACGATCGCATAGGCATACAGTAAATAGTTTGAAAATGGCTTGATAATTCCTTCATCCCTGCCGCGTTCCCAAAGGTCGAGTAGGGGTTGCAAATGTTTAATTCCCTCTTGTATAATCGGTTCGTCAATCATTGGGGTATTATCACATTGAGCCAGAAACATTGCTTTCTCACATTCTTTCAGTTTGAAATCTGCAATGCGCTTCCAGATGGTTTCAAAACCTTCTTCAACAGACATTTCGGTAGTGTACGTGGCAAAAGCATACTCGGTATATGCCGCTTTAACCTCTATATAAGTCTTGTTTACTAAATCCTGTTTATTTTCAAAATACAAATAGATCGTAGCCGGAGATACGTTGGCCATTTTGGCGATTTTACTCATGGGCGCCGCATGAAAACCATTGTCGTTAACCAACTCAATAGTTGCTTTTATCAATGTATTACGTTTGTCTATGCTTTTTTGAAGTTGAGCCATTTCATTTTATTGTGAGCACAAAGGTATATATAAAAATGAATGTTCATTCTTTTTTGTGAAAAGCTTAATACATTAAATTTATAAAACTGGAACAAAGATGTTAAAAACGGATCAAAATAAGCCGTTTTTTGATGCTTTTAAGGAGATTTTTAGCATAGGTTCTGTAACGCCAAAAGTGTTTCAAACAAAAATATACGTCTGAATTTGGTTTGTTACATTCTTTTAAGGAGCGAAAATTCCCGTTTTACTGAATAATAGTGTGGTGAATTTAGTTTGCCCCAGCTTTAAAGTGAGCTGAAACTCTCGTCTTTCTGAAAAATAGTGTAGTGAATTTCGTTTGCCCCGGCCTTAAGGGAGCGAAATTCACTATTTACATCACAACATATTACTGAGTTTAGTTTGCTTCAACTCTAAACGGAGATCAAATCTTCGTTTTTCTGAAAATTTTTTTAGAATACGTCCACCCTTTAGGATCGGGGAAAAGACGTATATGGCTTTGGTTCTTGAATTTTATAATTGGGAATAAAGATCGATCTCTGTAGATTAAATATATTTTAAAACTTAGATGGAAATGCCAAAAAACCGACTATTTTAGTCGGTTTTTAATACTTTTAGGAGGATTTCCGGCAGGTTTTCTGTATTTAAACAAAGTGTTCCTAATTGAAATAATCTACTGAATTTCGTTTTCGCCAGCCTTAAAGGGAGCCAAATTCCCTACTTATCGGCGAATTACAGAATAAATACATTCTTTAGGATCGAAAAAAAAAGTTTTCGAAATTCTATAATTAGAATTATTCCGCTTCAACGGCAAGAGAATCGGCCATTGCTGCTTCTTCATTATCTTTGTTATCAACAGGTACCGAATCTTTTAATCTTGTGAATTCTTCAAGACGTTCTGTTTCTTCTTCTTCGCCTGAAAAATAAGGGAACACATCCATAATTGGAGATTCTGAAACGGCAGGAATGCTGTATTCTCCCATCGTATCTTGCATCGTGCTTATCGTATTTTCATACGCTTCTTTTACATCATTGGCCTGAACCAGTAGATACAGATTGGTTTTGCGCTCCTTACCACTTTCCTCATCAAAGGCAATTAAAGACACTTTAGATTTAAACCAGCGGTCAGAATTTTCAAAGGGATGGATCTCGGCATAGTTGGCCATTTTAATATTGGTGATTTTAATTTCTTCACCTTCCATTAAATACGCCGCCATTTCTTCCGTAATTCTACTTTCGGCTTCTGTGTATGACATGGCATCTACTAGAAAAGGCTCGGTTTTCACCTTTTGCGTTCCAGACGCTTCATCAAATTTTCTATATTTCACCTTGCATTCAAACCACATTGCGCTCATATCTTTTTGTTTTTAAGAAATTCAAAAATAGGGATTCATCCTAGCCAAAGATTCAAAAATCAGGATAGATATTCACAATTTGGAACTTTTGATTTTATTCTATTCGTTTGGAGCAGGTTACCTGTTTTAAAAGCTGACCCTAGGCTTTGATTTGGAGAGAATTCGGTTTCTGAAGCCTCACGGCAGTCAAAAAGTATCTTAAATTAATCACCTATTTATAGCGTTGATTAGAAAGAACACCATTAAATTTTAACTTTGTGAACATTCCAATAAACTACCTCGGGGCAAGCCCACGAGACATTTGTTAGAAACAAGTTTTCAATTTCGAGGCAAGCCTCGGGGTATTATACCCTTTGGCGGTGCCAATAAAAATTTTAAAAGTGCTAGAAAAAAGAACGCAATTACCCCAACAACACGATTTAGATCCTGATAAATTCATTTATTGTTTAGAAGGGGTTCCCGATATAGATGCAAATCAAATTACCGAAGTTCAAAAAAGTCTGGAAGAACTGGCGCTT
>JBBPYO010000264.1:0-5634 GCA_038199845.1 Flavobacteriales bacterium | reverse complement strand
TTCTAATAAATCAACAAACTCTGGGAATTAAACCTTCTAAAGGGATTAAAATGAAATAGTGGCGCCTACAAGAAAATTGATTTTCGCCTGTGGATAATAACCGGCACCTTCGACCGTAGTTACGCTACCTGGATTTATGGAATCATCATCGTAGGTAAAGAAATATCCATTAGATACATATTTCTCACTAAAAATATTGTTGACCACAGCGGTGAGCGTGATTAATTTCGCAAAACCAAGATCCTTTAAATCGTACTGAATATTGAAATCATTAACGAAGTAGCCATTTAGTTTGGAGCTTTCCGCATCTATATTTCCCAAATATTGTTCTCCCACATACTTTGACAGAATTGATAGTCTCAGATTCTGAACCGGATAAAAATCTAAACGATTACCAGCAACTACATTTGGAGAAAATGAAATATTTGTATTTCCTAGATTCCGCAGAACACCATCTCTTTGGAAGAAAAAGTCCCTGTTTTTATTAGTGCTCAAGGTTATATTAGGTGAAATTGTAAATTGGCTTCCCAACTGAAAACCAGCCTCTATTTCTAGCCCCAGACGATAACTGGAACCACTATTCTGACGTAGGGCTGCTCCTACATCGTCAATTGCTCCCGTTAATACCAACTGGTCGCGATAATCCATATAATATACATTGGCGTATATACGAGTTCGGTCTTTCGTTAGACGATAGCCCAATTCAAAATCGTTTAGCTTTTCAGGAACGGGATTGCCATTTTCAAAATCAGTACGGTTTGGCTCGCGGTTGGCTCTGGCATACGAAGCATAAATATTACTGGACTCATCTAAGGTAATAGTAACTCCCGTCTTGGGATTGAAAAAAGAATAGTTTTTATCCATAACAAAAGGGATTCTTTTATCACTAAGACCATCTGTTTTGTATGTAATAAAACGCTGTTGCAGATCTCCAAAAATGCTCCAGGTATCATCAACTCTCCACGTAGCTTTCGCGAAAGCCGTAAATTCATTTTTATCAGCAGTACCAGTATAATAGCGATAACCCGACTCTTCTGTTTGTGAAAAATAACGTGCCCAGGTAATTTCACCAAAATGGTCACCGGTATAAATACTACCGAAAAGGCCCGCATCAAAGTCTAGACTCTCATTTTTATAATTCGTTGTCAGGTTTGCGACATAATAACGATTATCCAACCAGCGGCGTCTTACAAGATCAGTATCCGTTTGTAGATTACCATCTACTTTATAGGGAGTCCAACCAATAAATTCAAACGTAGCATCGTTAGCAAAGTTGACATTTTCAGAATACCATGAATCTACATATTCTTCAAAAAAGCCGCGGCCCATTGTATAATTTAAACTCAGGTTTGTAGACCAACCGCCTCCGTATCTTTGGTTCCACAGTATTTGCAAATGATCCTGTTTATAATCATCTACCTGATTATCGTAAAATCCTTCAAAATTACCAGTATCATCATATTGAAAACCAATAGGATTAAACGTTCTGTCGGTTGCTAAAGTTTCGGCATCTATACCGTTCCAAGATTGATATGTTACCTCTGCACCACCAAAGCCTATGACTTTAATCAATGTATTGCCGTCCCGATAACCTCCTTGTAAATAATAGGATTTTAGATCGGAACTGGCGCGATCTACATAACCGTCAGACTTTATTGTAGAAAGCCTACCCGAAAAACTATAGTAATCGTTGATAAGTCCGGTTCCAAACTTAACATTGGCCCTACGCGTATTAAAAGAACCACCCGAAGCGCTGACCTCTGCATAAGCTTCATCATCTAAGGCTTCTGTAAGGATATTAAGGCTGGCGCCAAAAGCCCCTGCTCCATTAGAGGAAGTACCTACACCCCGTTGCAATTGTAAGCTTTGCACCGAACTGCTAAAGTCCTGAAGATTCACAAAGAAACTTCCCAGACTTTCCGTGTCATTGTATGGGATTCCGTTAATGGTTACATGAATTCCCTGATTTCCTGTTCCTCGAACACGAAAACCCGTATAGCCTACCCCTGCTCCCGCATCTGAAGTAGTAACCACACTGGGTAAGTAATTGAGTAAAATGGGGAGATCCTGTCCCAGATTACGTTCATTGATTTCTTTTTTTGAAAGATTGCTAAAAGTAATAGGCGATTCTGCATCTACGCGTACCGCTTTGACGAGCACTTCGTCAAGTTTTTCAGTTTTGGTCGTGTCTTGGACCTGCTGGGCCTGCGCTCCGAATGTTAAGAGTACAGCACCACAAGCGAAAAAAATGGTTTTCATCCGTAAAGATTTTTACGAATAAAAGGGGCAATTATTCCGTGTTACTATTAAGTTAGTTATTGCAATGTCTTGCCACAGGCGACTTGAAAAAAAGTCGGTGACATTTTCCCTTGGCGGCATTACCCGCCCAGGTTCATTGGGTATGATCTCAGCTTGCATTCCTGTTATTAAATTATTAACAGGAAGTTTAAGCACCCCTTTGAGATTTGATGGCAATATTAAACAAATATTTACTGTTTTTACCTAATTTTCGCCCACTTTTAATATGCAGTCGGCTATTTTTACGTTAAGCAGTAAGCAATCCCTTTAAATTCAATAAACAAAGGCATTTCAAAAGAAATGATTTTTTATGAGAAACGCAAAACAGTCCATAACTTTCAAGGTGATATTCGGTTATCTGCTGCTCGCGCTGCTTATTGGTTTTGCGGCATGGTTGATTTATCCTCAAGTAAGGGCTTTTGTTTATCCTGCCAAGGAAAAGGAATCTGCAAACCGTAAACTCACATACGTCAGTAATGCTCTTAGTCTGCTCTATGAGGCAGAAACAGTAGGTCGCTCTGCAATGGCAACGGGTGATACAGATCAGTTTTCCCGCTACAGGGCTTATACTGATAGTATTGTGGTACAAATTGATTCATTAGCAAAAATTACCGAGACCTCAGCGCAGACCAGCCAACTGGACAGTATTAAAATTGGTCTCATGCAAAAAACGCAAAACATGAAAGCCATGGTAGACTTGCGCAAAGAGCAGTTTAGCAGGGATTTTTATGCCGAAGCGGTTGATGAGCTTGAAAAAAAGGACATCTATTTTGAAGATTATGCGAATAACCCAAAGCTGGAATCTGTAAATCCACGGGTAAAACGCGCCGTTGTGGATTATATGGAATATATAAGGCGCGACAATATTGAGGCAGATCAGAATATGACAAGCCAGGCGGAAAAGGTAAAAGAGGTAATGACCAAATTGAGCCGCCGGCAGAAAATTCTTGAAATGAATATCATTAAACGGGAAGATATCCTGTTTACTAACGACCGTAACATCAGCCAGAAAATACGTAATCTCCTTGTTGCCCTGGAGAAAGAAGGCACCCTCTCGTCTCAGGATCGAGAACGCGAACTTCGTTCAAAAATAGGTGAAGTTTCAAATACACTAAAAATCATAGGCGGCATCAGTATATGTTTGGCACTGGGATTCGTTATTATGGTTTTTCGAGATGCTTCCAGAAGTCAGAAATACAGTCTAGAGCTCGAAAAAAGCAACACGGTGGCGCGTTCCCTATTAAAAAGCCGGGAACAGCTTATGGCCACAATCACCCATGATATGCGCTCACCGCTCAACACTGTTATCGGTTTTACAGAATTATTGCAGAAAACAGACCTTAATGGAAAACAGGAAAACTACCTCAACCATGTAGAAAAATCGTCAGAATATATACTTCGCCTCGTTAATGATCTGCTTGATTTTTCTAAGTTGGAAGCGGGTCGGGTTCATATTGAGCAAGTAACCTTTAACGCAAAGAACCTAATTGAGGATATTGCCGTCGTAGGGTTACCAACCGTTATCAAGGAAGGTCTTAAAATAAATATGGACCTCGCAAAAGATCTTGACGGTTATTATATGAGCGATCCATTTAGGATCAAGCAGATCGTTTCAAACCTCATCAGTAATGCCTATAAATTTACTGATCACGGAAGCGTAAATATACGAGCGGGCATAACACAGAAAGAGGAGAGCAAATCGCTGTTTTTTGAAATCACAGATACCGGTATAGGCATCAATAAAGAAAAACAGGATATTATCTTCAAGGAATTTACTCAAGAAGATGAACGCATAGAGCAGACCTATGGTGGTTTTGGTCTGGGACTGGCCATCACAAAAAGACTGGTAGATCTATTACATGGAAATATTACATTAAGTAGTGAAAAGGGTAAAGGGAGTACGTTTTTAGTACAGATACCGGTAAAAGAAGTGAAAGGTTATAGAAAAGAGGAAGCAGAACCATCAACACCAGGAAAAAAACCGAAACGTATTCTCATTGTAGATGATGATCCTTCACAACTCAACCTGGCGGAGGAAATAGTAGGCAATCTTTCTATAAAACATGATACCGCGAGGAATGGAATAGAAGCATTACAATGTATTGAAAACCACACCTACGATCTAATACTTACAGATATACAAATGCCAGAAATGGATGGTATAGATCTTATCAAAGCACTGCGGAAAAAGCCCGATTATAGCGACGTTATGATTTATGCATTATCTGGTAATGGCACCTTAAAACCTTCAGATTATAAGCAGCTCGGTTTTTCGGGTAGCTTAAGGAAACCTTATTTGCCTCAAAAATTATTGAGGCTTATTACCCATGGTGAAAGCGATCAACAAACAAATAAAACCACTTCTGAAACTATAACGGTAGACCCAGAAAAAGGCTATACCTTAGAAGATCTCAAGTTATTTGCTGATCAAGATCCAGATTCCCTACAGTCAATACTTAATGTCTTTGTAGAAAGTACTGCAGACAGTCTATATGATTTGAACACGGCATTGGCGCACCGCTCCTGTGAAGACATTAATAAAATAGCGCACAAAATGTTACCCATGTTCAGGCAATTGCACGCTATAGAAATCATAATAATATTGGAAAAACTAGAAAGCCCAGATCTGCCATGTACTTCAAAAGTGGTAATGCATTCACTGGGCAATGTGGTTAATCAAAAAACCAATAAGCTACTCTTAAATCTCAAGGAGGAGATCAAAGATCTATATCATAATGTTTAAGCTTATTATAAAGTGTCTTACGATCTATATTGAGTAATCGAGCTGCCTTGCTTTTATTCCCCCCAGAATTTTCAAGTGCGGTGAGAATCATTTCCTCTTCATTTTTATTCTTAAACAGCCCATAATCATTACGGTTAGGTTGATCTTTCGCAAGCATGAGTTCTCGAGGCAACACATCAAGATCAATCTTATCTAAGACAGTAAGTAATACAGCGCGTTTTATAGTATTCTGAAGTTCGCGCAGGTTACCCGGCCAGTCATAAGACTGCATGGCGTTTATGGAAGCCTCATCAAAACCGGTAATATTTTTTTCGAGTTCGCTGTTCGCCTTGTCCAGAAAAACATTCGCAAAGAGCATAAGATCATCTTGTCTATCAGAAAGGCGAGGCACTTGTATAGAAAATTCATTAAGCCTGTGATACAAATCTTCCCTAAATTCCCCATGCCTAACTGCTTCTTCCAGATCTTCATTAGTTGCAGCTAATACTCTTATATCAACATTTATTTCATTATTACTGCCCACAGGTTTTATTTTACGTTCCTGCAAGGCTCTTAAAAGCTGTACCTGTAGTTCATAACTTAAATTTCCTATT
>JBBPYO010000263.1:0-11955 GCA_038199845.1 Flavobacteriales bacterium | reverse complement strand
GGTAAAGTGGAAATATGCTCTACACCAAATCAGGATAACTCATTAATGCCAGATACTGGCTGTGGTGGAACGCCAATTTTAGGACTTGATGTTTGGGAGCATGCATACTATTTAAAATATCAGAATGAGCGACCTAAATACATCGAGGCTTTCTGGAATGTAGTAAATTGGAAGGAAGTTGCAACGAAGTATGCAAATAATAAATAAATTTTCTTATTTTTTTTAATACTGAAAAGTCTGGTCGTTGGCCAGGCTTTTTTTTATGGATATATCTGATTGGTAAAGAAAGATTAAAGACTTGAGACCGCTTTGCTGAAAGATAAGAGATAAAAGACTGACCGTTGAGGATCGGATAATAAATAGCTGGTCATTTTAGGAGATTTTATTTTTAAACCAATTTCAACCTGTGATTAATTTTATCCGAAAAAAATCGTTTCCGCTAATTATCGACGGAAAATGACCATTTTCAACCCAAAAAGGCTGTTTTTCATTGAGTTATTTCAGAATTTCTCTCAGACATTAATTATCTTTTTCTATTTATATGGAGATGAAGGTTAGGGCAGATCCAAATTTCAAAATTTCACTAAAACGCAAAAAAAAGGATGGAAAAAATCCACCCTTTTTGTCCCAAATCTACCATGAACTTAACCTACTTATGCTATGGCAGGACTAATATAAAAAAGCTTCTAGGGTAAAATAAAATATTTTAGACCAAATGCTTGTTTTTTAAGGTATACTACACAAAAAGTCATAAATATTCGTGTTTTAATATGCCCTATCTTCATTTCCTTCATAATAATTCATATAAGCCTTGTTTACGACTCTATTTCCACCAGGAGTAGGATAATCGCCTGTAAAATACCAATCACCAAGATTTTTAGGACATGCTTTATGTAGATTTTCAACTTTCTGATAAATAACGCTCACCTCAGGTTTGGTCGTTTCATCTTTAAGTAATTCCGCAATTTTTGCAGAAATTTCTTCATCGGTAAATGGATCGTAAATTTCCTTTACATAATTTTTTACGTCCTTATCTTTAAAAGTTATCTGAGAAAGGCATTTTTCATAAACCTCCTGAATAATCCCTTCTTTACCATTTTCTTTTAGCAAATCTATAGCGGCTCTGAAGGCAATAAAATCCTGTAGCTTGGCCATATCAATCCCGTAACAATCAGGATAACGTATTTGAGGCGCAGACGAAACCACCACAATTTTTTTAGGATCAAGTCTTGAAAGCATTTTAATGATGCTTTTTTTCAAAGTAGTTCCCCTTACAATACTATCATCAATAATAACTAAATTATCAGTGGGCTTTACAACGCCGTAAGTCACGTCATAAACATGCGCGACCAGATCATCTCGGCTACTGTCTTCCGTAATAAAAGTGCGCAGTTTGACATCTTTTATGGCAATTTTTTCGGTGCGCAACTTCAGGTTGAGAATATCTTGAAGCGCCTCTTTGTCCAGTTTTTCTCGGTTAGCCAGGATTTTGGCTGTTTTTTGTTCGTCAAGTTCTACTTGGGCAGCTTCCACCATTCCATAAAAAGAAGTTTCTGCCGTGTTGGGAATAAAACTGAATATAGTATTCTGGGTGTCGTAATCTATTTCCTTCAGCACTTCTGGCATCAGCAGGCGGCCAAGTTCCTTACGTTCCTGATAGATCTCCGCATCGCTGCCTCGCGAAAAATAAATACGTTCAAAAGAACATGCTTTCCGCTCAAGCGGCTCCTGAATTTTTTTAATATCAAATTCACCACTCTTCTTAATGATAAGCGCATGACCGGGATCCAGTTCCTGCACACTTTCAAAAGGAGCATTGAAAACGGTCTGAATTACAGGGCGCTCACTGGCAACTACAACCACTTCATCATCCTTATAATAATATACCGGACGAATGCCGGAAGGATCCCGTAGTACAAAAGCATCACCATGACCTAAAAGACCGGCCATTGCATAACCACCATCCCAATCGCGAGCTGCTTTCCTCAATATTTTTTTAATATTCAGGCGTTCTGCAATGTGCGGAGTAGCCTGCTGTTTTGAGTAACCCTCTTTTTTAAGTTTTTTATAAAGCTTTGAAACCTCGTCATCCAGAAAATGGCCTATTTTTTCCATTACCGTAACGGTATCAACCTTTTCTTTTGGATGCTGTCCCAGTTCAACAAGTTTGTCAAAAAGTTGGAAAACGTTGGTCATATTAAAATTACCCGCAACAATAAGATTGCGATGCATCCAGTTATTCTGGCGCAAAAATGGGTGTACACTCTCAACACTATTTTTGCCGAAGGTGCCGTAACGTACATGACCCAGCAGGACTTCACCTATATAAGGTATGTGTTTTTTTTGAAGCGCAACATCATCAGCATATTCTGGATGTTCTGCCAGGGTCTCATTAATACGCGAATTAATCTGAGCAAAGATATCCTGTATGGGCTGTTGGGCAACAGAACGCTGGCGGCTTATATAGCGCTCACCAGGTGCTGTATCAAGTTTTATACTGGCAAAGCCCGCTCCGTCCTGACCACGGTTATGCTGCTTTTCCATCATTAAGTACATTTTGTTCACACCATAAAAGGCGCTCCCGTACTTTTCTTTATAATATTCAAGCGGTTTTAGCAGACGAATTACCGAAATTCCGCATTCATGTTTAATAGCATCACTCATAAGGCAATAAATAAAATTCGCCCCAGGTGGCTGGGGCGAAAACGTTTACGATACTTTTATGTCAAACTGCGTAAGCTTTTTAAAGCGGAGCAGCCTTTTGATAAGGTCTTCTTCGGTCAAGTCCTGCATACGTTCTGTGCCAAATTTCTCTACACAGAAGGAAGCGAGGTTTGATCCGTGAATGACTGCCCTTTTCATACTTTCAAAAGACAGGTCATTGCTTTGGCACAGATAACCGGCAAAACCACCGGCAAAGGTATCTCCAGCTCCGGTAGGGTCAAAAACTTCTTCCAAAGGAAGGGCGGGAGCAAAGAAAATATCCTCACCTTCAAATAAAAGCGCGCCGTGTTCCCCTTTTTTGATCACTACAAAACGAGGTCCCATTTCATGTATTTTCCGTGCAGCCGCAACAAGGGAATATTCACCGCTCAGTTGGCGTGCCTCTTCATCGTTTATGGTGATCACATCTACCTCGGCAATGACTTTTTTAAGATCATCAAGGGCGATGTCCATCCAGAAGTTCATGGTGTCTAAAATGGATAGTTTTGGCCTTGCATCCATCTGTTGCAGGACAGATAATTGTACTAGAGGATGCAAGTTGCCCAGCACCACAATTTCGGCATCTTTATATGCTTTGGGTACTTTGGGCTGAAAATTTTCAAGAGTATTCAATTCAGTAATTAGCGTATCACGGGTGTTGAGGTCGTTGTGGTATTTACCTTTCCAGAAAAAGGTCTTTCCGCCTTTTACGATTTCCAGACCGTCCATATTAATACCCTTACTTTTTAAGAGATCAATATTTTCCTGCGGAAAATCATCGCCTACGATAGAAACTATGGCAGGATCAACGTCAAATTGAGATGCCGCAAGCCCTATAAAAGTTGCCGCGCCACCTAAAATACGACCTGTTTTGCCAAAGGGAGATTCAATCTCGTCAAAGGCGCAGGTTCCCACAATCACTAATTTATTCATTCAGAAAATTTTTGCAAAGATAAGGTTTTGTAATGGGAATGCTAGGACGATTTTTCTGGCAAAAACTTACAAAAGAGACGTCGTAATTTTTGAAAATCTGCTAGCTTTTGCGCCCGAGTTAGAAGTCTCCCCTTCGGGGGTTAGGAGGATCATTTCCTCCCAAAATCTGCCGGGATTTCACCCCAGACCTTAGTTTCCCATTTTACAATTACCGTATCATAATCATGCGTGTTGAGCCAGGTCTCTGCGCGGCGTATTAACTCAAAAACAGGTTTGTTTTTAGCAGATTCCTTTAAAGTGGTTCTGCATGTTTTTTTGCGCACCCAGCTCATGGCGGTACGCGAATCTGTATAAATAATGCGGTCGCTGTTGTGTTTTTTCAAAAAAGCGAGTCCGTGGACGAGTGCAAGGAATTCTCCTATATTGTTGGTTCCTTGTTGAAATGGTCCAAGTTTAAAGAGCGGTTTTTTCGATTTGGTGTCCACTCCCTGATATTCCATAATGCCAGGATTTCCGCTGGAAGCCGCATCTACCGAAATGCTGTTATAATTAGGTTCGCCTATTTTTGCCAACAAGGCAGGATCTACCGTTTTTACCGATTTTGTTCCTTTAAAGTCGGAATAATCACCGTTAAAAGCTTTTTTCGCTTCCGCGAAAGTGGGAAAACTTTTGTATTTCGCGCCTTTTATACCGGTAATCATCGCCTTGCAATCTGCCCATTTGTTATAAATGCCCGGTTTTTTACCTTCCCAGACCACATAAAATTTTTCTTTTTTTGCCATAAAGTAATTTTTCATTTCCGCGAAGGCGGAAATCTCATTATAAACTACGACGGAGATCCCTTAGGTTATACTACCGTGAAAACCCCTCCGCCTTCGGCACCTCCCCTTGAAAAAAGGGGAGGAACTTTTACAACATGATTTTAGATGAAAAACTAAATTTTCATTTTCAATTACCAGTAATCCATTAAATATCCACGAATCCACGAATCAACCCCTTCACTCATCTCCCAGCAGTTCTTCGATCACTTTTGGAAAATGTTCATATTCGAGTTCGTGGATTTTTTCGGCCAAAGATTCCGCTGTTTCATCTTCGGAAATCGGCGTTTTTGCCTGAAAAATGACATTTCCTTTGTCATATTCTGGCGTTACGAAATGTATGGTAATACCCGATTCTTTTTTCGCGGAAGCGATAACTGCTTGGTGCACGCGGTCGCCATACATTCCCTTGCCGCCAAAATCTGGAAGCAGGGCTGGATGTATATTAATGACCTTGTTAGGGAATGCTTTCAATATATTTTCGGGAAAAAGCCATAAAAAACCTGCTAAAACGATCAGATTTGGATTTATTTTATCTAAAATTGCTAAGATTTGATCTGTCTTATAAAGGGCAGTTCTATTAAAAGAAATGGCGCTTATATCGAGTTTATTCGCCCTTTCAAGTACCTTTGCGGTGGCTCGATTAGACAAAACAAGGGCTATTGTGACGTTTTTGCCCTTAAAATACTCAATAATACGCTGGGCATTGGTGCCATTTCCAGAAGCGAAGATCACAATACGTCTATGGGTGCTCATAAGTAGGTTTTACAGTGCAAAGCAACAGTTTATTATTGTTTTTTCTAAAAGGTTTTTAACAAAAGTTAAATTAAAATACTTAAATTACTTCACATTTTTAACCATTAGAATGGTCGTAAGGTAAAGTTTGCTATTTTTGCGACCTAAATAAAAATTTAAAATTTAAGATTATGTCAGACATTGCATCAAGAGTAAAAGCCATCATCGTTGACAAATTAGGAGTTGATGAGAACGAGGTCGTTGCAGAAGCAAGCTTCACAAACGATCTGGGAGCAGACTCACTAGATACAGTAGAACTCATCATGGAATTTGAAAAGGAATTCGATATCCAGATCCCAGATGACCAAGCTGAGAACATTGCGACTGTAGGTCAAGCAATCACCTATATTGAAAACGCAAAGTAAATAGCCAACCAAGTATTCTATGGAGTTAAAGCGAGTTGTAGTAACAGGCCTTGGAGCGTTGACGCCGATCGGTAACAATATTGATGAATATTGGGACGGTTTGCGTTCGGGTAAGAGCGGGTGTGCCCCAATTACCTATTTTGACGCCGAAAAGTTCAAGACAAAATTCGCTTGCGAACTTAAGAATTTTGATCCGCTGGACCATTTTGACCGTAAGGAAGCGCGAAAGCTAGATAGATTTGCTCAGTATGCAATGGTGTCTGCAGACCAGGCCATTATTGATTCTGGGATGGATATTGAAAAAATGGATAAATTTCGTATCGGAGTGATCTGGGGAGCTGGGATAGGCGGCCTGGAAACTTTTCAGGACGAAGTTCTCAATTTTGCCGCAGGTGACGGCACCCCGCGTTTCAATCCTTTCTTTATACCAAAAATGATTGCAGATATCGCTCCTGGCAATATCTCTATCAAACATGGTTTTATGGGGCCCAATTATACCACTGTTTCTGCATGTGCATCATCTGCAAATGCAATGATAGATGCTTTGAACTATATACGTTTGGGACATTGTGATATCATTGTAAGTGGAGGTAGTGAAGCAGCGGTAACTATTGCTGGAATGGGTGGTTTTAACGCAATGCATGCCCTTTCCACACGCAATGAAAGCCCGGAAACAGCCTCTAGACCTTTTGATGCAAACCGCGACGGTTTTGTATTAGGTGAAGGTGCTGGCGCTCTTATTCTTGAAGAATATGAGCATGCAAAGGCACGTGGGGCTAAAATCTATGCTGAAGTCGTGGGAGGCGGGATGACAAGTGATGCATATCACATGACCGCGCCACATCCTGACGGGATAGGTGTAGAACGCGTAATGCAAAATTGTCTTCGTGATGCCAATATGAAACCTGAAGAAGTAGATGCCATCAATACGCATGGTACGTCTACATCGCTGGGAGATGTTGCAGAATTAAAGGCAATAAGCAAAGTTTTTGGCGAGCATGCGAAGAATATTAACATCAATTCCACAAAATCTATGACCGGCCATTTGCTAGGGGCGGCAGGAGCCATTGAGGCTATTGCTTCCATCTTAGCGATGCAGCATGGTATTGTACCGCCTACGATAAACCATATGACGGTAGATCCCAACATCGATCCGTCGCTCAATTTGACGCTTAATAAAGCACAAAAAAGAGAGGTAAACGTAGCGATGAGCAACACCTTTGGTTTTGGAGGGCATAATGCCTGCGTGTTGTTTAAAAAAATAACCGAGTAATACCGATATGGGTGCTATTCGCAACATATTTAATTCCCGTTCTGAAAAGGACGGGATTTTTTTTGGCGAGATTAAAAAAATAATAGGTTTTTCACCAAAAAACCTCAAATGTTATGAAGAAGCCTTTACCCATAGATCCTTAAACCTTAAGGACAATAAGGGTAATAATTTTAACTATGAGCGACTTGAATTTCTAGGTGATGCCATATTGGGAGCGGTGATTGCATCCTATCTTTTTAATGAAGTGGGCAGGGGCGATGAGGGTTATCTAACAAAAATGCGCTCTAAGGTAGTAAGCCGCGAGCACCTTAATGAACTGGGACGCGACCTTAATTTATTGGACCTGGCCAGAGCGGCGATACCAAAAGAAAATTTTGGTGTGAACATACACGGTAATCTTTTTGAAGCTCTTGTGGGGGCCATTCATACAGACCTGGGCTATACCTTTGCACAGCGATTCATAAATAAGCAGGTCATTGAGCCCTACATAGATATAGAAAAACTGGAAGGGCGCGTAATAAGCTATAAAAGTTTAGTAATAGAATGGTGTCAGAAGCATAAAAAAACATTCAATTTTGATACTTATGAGGATTCGGGACATGATGCGATAAAGCATTTTTCGGTAAAGCTTTCCATCGATAAAAAACAAGTGGCCAAAGCAAGGGGCACTTCAAAAAAGAAAGCCGAGGAAAAGGCGGCAAAAAGAGCTTATTATGCATTTCAAGACAAAATAAATCCGCAAGAATTCACTTAAAAATAGCTATTTACATTTTCTTAAAAACAGATAGACTGTTTTGTTTGTGACTTTTTTTATCTTTAGCGCTTATCTGTAAATCTATGCCAACATTCAAGTTAATTCTCAACGACACGCTTGAATATGATTTTAGTCTTATTGCCATACATGGTTCCCTGCAAGATTATAGGATTGCTTATTATTTAAATAAGTACCTTGGCATACAGCTGCAACGAAGTTCTAAAGATGTAGATTTTAAGAAAGAGGGGCACGAAGCTCTGTTTTCTTTGTTTACTTTTGAAGATTCAAAAAATTACCGGTCTTACACGCTGGTGGGTAATAGATGTAGGGTAGACCACCCAAGTCTCGAAGATAGCGCAAGCCTTTTTACCACACAGGAAAGTTTTAAATTGATAACCCTAATTCCCGAATTAAAGAAAACAGACTTCTTTTTAAAGCTAGAGTCTGACACCCCAACTCCAAAATCCATGTTGGCTAAGATCAATCAAATCCCGCAAGTGGTAACCGCCTATGCGGTAGATGTAAACAAATTAAAATCCAAACGAAACCTAATATTTGAATAATGCCGAATCAAAAGAAGACTAAAATAGTGGCCACGCTGGGCCCAGCAACAAGCGAAAAGAGCGTCTTACAGGACATGATAAAGGCAGGGGTAGATGTATTTCGCATCAATTTTTCCCATGCAAATTATGATGACGTCAAGGAGCGTATAAAAATGATACGTGACCTGAGTGAAGAATTTGGCTACAATACCGCAATTCTTGCAGACCTGCAAGGTCCCAAACTTCGCGTAGGGGTCATGAAAGAAGAGGTGATTTTAAACCCCGGTGATATCATCACATTCTCTACCAAAGAAGAATTTGAAGGGACAAAAGAGCGTGTTTACATGAATTACGCGCAGTTTCCCAAGGATGTCAATACCGGTGAAAGAATTTTACTTGACGACGGTAAATTGATGTTCGAAGTGCTTAAAACGGATATGGATACAGAAGTGGAAGCCGTTGTGATACAAGGCGGTCCATTGCGCTCACGCAAAGGGGTAAATCTACCAAATACCAACATATCGCTTCCAGCACTTACCGAAAAAGATATAGAAGACGCCATTTTTGCCATTGAGCAGAAAGTAGACTGGCTGGCACTTTCCTTTGTACGGCATGAAGGGGATTTAATCCAATTGCAGGAACTGATCAAAGAACATTCCGATCATAAAATCCCCATTATTTCCAAGATCGAAAAGCCGGAAGCTGTAAAAAACATTGATAAGATCATTTCTTATAGTGACGGTCTTATGGTTGCGCGTGGTGATCTAGGAGTTGAAATCCCTGCGGAAGAAGTTCCGCTTATCCAGAAGCAACTGGTGCTTAAGGCTAAAAAAGCCCGTATCCCGGTAATTATCGCCACCCAGATGATGGAAACGATGATCTCAAGCCTTACCCCGACCAGAGCAGAGGTGAACGACGTGGCAAACTCGGTTATGGATGGCGCAGATGCGGTCATGCTCAGTGGGGAAACTTCTGTAGGTAAATATCCCGTACAGGTCATAGAGCGCATGTCTTCCATTATACGCAGCGTTGAAGATTCGCCGCTTATTCATGTTCCACAAGAGCCGCCACACATTCGTACAAAGCGGTACATCACAAAATCGATCTGTTATCACGCCGCACTTATGGCAAATGAGATTTCGGCAACGGCCATTACCACACTTACAAATAGTGGGTATACCGCTTTTCAAATTTCCGCCTGGAGGCCATTGGCGCACATTTTGGTTTTTACCTCTAATAAAAGAATCGTTGCTCAGCTCAGTTTATTGTGGGGCGTTAAAGCGTTTCATTATGACAGGTTTGTTTCTACAGATGAGACCGTAAAAGATATCAACACGATCGCAAAAGAGCGCGGTTTCCTTAAAAAAGGAGATATGGTGATCAGTCTTGCCGCCATGCCCATCACCGAAAAAGGAATGGTAAACACGTTGCGCGTTCGCGAAATAGTAGGGAACTAGTAAAATTCAGCCTAATTTTTAGCCAAAACCCTTCAAAATCAGTGATTTTGAAGGGTTTTTTGGGTTTAGAAACTTGGTTTTTCGATTATTCTCAATGTTATATCCCGCTAGAAATCAAACTTTAATTGTACCGCAATTTCCTGTTTTTTAGAAGTTTCCTTTTCAGGTTCGGTGTTGAGGTTTCCCAAGGTAATACCCAGCAGACGCACGCTGTTGTCCATTTTTTCCTGAAAGAGCAACTCTTTGGCTGTTTCTAGAATGACAGATTTGTCCCTGATAAAATAATGAAGGGTTTTACTGCGCGTTTTTAAGGTAAAATCGCTGTATTTTATCTTTAAAGTGACCGTTTTTCCGGCGACATCAGATTTTTTGAGTCGGCGTTCTATTTCTTCGGCGATATTTTCAAGCCGTTCCATCATAAATATTTCCGAAGAGATATTTTCGCTGAAAGTGCGTTCAGCGCCCAGCGATTTCCTGATTCGGTTAGGTTTTACCATGCTGTGGTGTACTCCGCGCACCACATTATAATAATAGCCGCCGCTCTTACCGAAATTACCGGTAAGAAAATCAAGATCCTTTTTTTTGAGATCGGCGCCGGTAAAAATGCCCAACTGAAACATCTTTGAGGCCGTAACTTTGCCTACGCCATAAAATTTTCTGATCTCCAGTTGTTCTAAAAAAAGGATTACTTCTTCTGGATTGATCGTTTTCTGACCATTGGGTTTATTGATGTCGCTTGCGACTTTAGCGATAAACTTATTTACAGAGATGCCTGCCGAAGCGTTCAATCCTGTCTTTTCTTTAATCTGCTCGCGTATTTGCCTTGCGATGAGTGTTGCGCTGGGATTGCCTTTTTTATTTTGTGTGACATCCAGATACGCTTCATCTAATGAAAGCGGTTCTACCAGATCTGTATATTCCAAAAAAATAGCGCGAATCTGCTGACTTATTTCGCGATAGCGGTCAAAACGGGCCTTCACAAAAATGAGTTGGGGGCACAATCTTCGTGCAAGACCACCGGCCATCGCACTGCGCACACCAAATTTGCGTGCCTCATAACTGGCCGCCGCCACAACGCCACGGTCAGAACTTCCGCCCACGGCAACCGGTTTATCCCGCAGTTCTGGATTATCCAGCTGCTCTACCGAAGCGTAAAACGCATCCATATCTACGTGGATTATCTTGCGTGTAAGAAGTTCGTCGGGGTTCATCGGTGTAAAATTACGCTAAGAATTTAAGATTCGGCTTGGATTATTATTAAGAGGTTTTTAGGCGTTCCTCAATTGGATGGGACTTTATGTTTCAAACCTTCCCAAATGTGAGATTCGTTTTCAAATTGAATCATACTGTTTTTTGACAAAATAATACTGTTTCTGGAGTGTTTTAAGGAGTTTTTGGGCGTTCCCCTGCGGGTCGGGCTTTTCGCTTCAATCTTTTTGTTCGTTCCTCACAAAAAGGATTTCCACTTCAATCCCTAACGCGAATTTGAGTTTAATGATAAAAAATGTGAATGAAATAATAAAGCTGTTTTTTAAACATTCAACTTGCAACATTGAACCTTTAACCATTTTTTTATCGGGTCGGGCTTTTCGCTTCAATCTTTTTGTTCGTTCCTCACAAAAAGGCATCCCTCCGGAGGTACAAACAGGTTCACTTCAATCCCTAACTCAAATTTGAGTTAACCAAATATTTTTATTTTCGGATCAAATTAGGCCATTTTTTGATCGTTTCAGTCGATTTTTGGGTTTTGTTTTAAGTCAAAATCCCTGCTTGTCATTAGAAGGTCTGGGCAAATTTTAAAAGTGATAGTCCTATTTTTAGGCTCTTTTTAGTTTAGAAAGTTGGTTGGGTTATTGTAAATTGGTAGGAGGAGAGGAGTTGAGATTTCCGCTGTAATTTATCCTTAGCTTGTCGAAGGACAGAAATGAAAAATAGAGCATTCAATGAAAAAAGCGATAATTTTAGGAATCACTGGACTTACAGGAACCGTTTTAGCAAAGCAACTTTTTGAAGATGATGCGTATACGGAAATCATTAGTTTTCATCGGAGGAAATCGGGTTTGAAAAATCCTAAACTCACCGAGCACGTGGTAGATCTTTTCGAGCTAGAAAAGGAGAAAGCGAACTTTAATGCAGATGTCGTTTTTTGCTGTATAGGTACCACGCAGGCTAAAACCAAAGATAAGGAGATGTATAAAGCCATAGATTACGGTATTCCACTGCAGGCGGCACAACTTTGTAAGGTAAATGGTATTGATACTTTTGTAGCCATTTCTGCATTGGGCGCTGATGCGCAGAGCCGTATTTTTTACAAT
>JBBPYO010000262.1:0-8986 GCA_038199845.1 Flavobacteriales bacterium | reverse complement strand
ATTTTTATCGATTTGACCGCAAGAAATGACTGGTCGAGCACTTTGCCGGTTCAGAACAATTCGTTCTTTTACCCTTCGGCGAACGCCAGTTTCATACTTTCTGATATTTTTGATTTTTCGAAGAAATCCCCCGTTAATTACTTGAAATATCGATTTTCCTATGCCGAAGTAGGTAACGACACTGACCCCTACAGAACGAGTAAATACTACAACCGAAGTGATTTTGCCAGTTCCGCAACCGTTTCCACCGTGCTTTATAACACCAGTTTCAAACCGGAGATAACCACCAGTTATGAAACGGGAGTCGAAACAAGACTTTTAAACAACCGTATCGACCTTGATGCCACAATTTATCAGACCAGTACTAAAAATCAGATCTTGGCCGTACCCATAGATATCACTACAGGATATAGCTCGGCCGTTCTGAACTCTGGCGTCGTACGCAACAGGGGTCTGGAACTGTCGGTAACCGGTAAAATAATCAACAATGAAAAATTCAAATGGGAATCTACTTTTACCTATTCCAAAATATGGGCTAAGGTACTAGAACTTGCAGAGGGCATTGATAACCAACAAGTAATTGGTGAAGGTGGCCAGGCAACCATACTGGCAAAAGTGGGCGGAACCGCTACTGCAATCTATGGTGCCGGTTTTGTACGGTCTCCCGAGGGGAGAATCGTTTATGACGACGGTGGCCTCCCCGCCTATCCCGAAGATATTCAATATATAGGCGATGCGATGCCAGATTTTAGAGCTGGGCTTTACAACAGTTTCCACTTTGGTAATTTTACGCTGAATGCGCTGATCGATGCACAGTCTGGGGGGATTATTTATTCACAGACCTATCATAAATTGACAGAACAAGGAAAACTGAAACACACGTATTATGGTCGTGAAGATGGTTTTATTGTAGGTGATGGCGTTGTGCTCAATGAAGACGGAAGCTATTCTGAAAATACTACCCAAGTTGCCACTCCAGATTGGTACACGCGCTACTATAGAAGGGCAAATGTGGAATCTAATTCCTTTGATGCGTCCTACATAAAATTAAGAGAAGTGAGCCTACAGTATAATTTCCCACAGGAGTTTATCAAAAATACCGGAATTCAGAACCTGAACCTTTCCATTTTTGGGAGAAACCTGGTCATGATCACCGATTTTCCCATCTATGACCCGGAAACTGCCGCCCTTAACGGAAATACCATCTTGCCCGGTGTTGAGATAGGCCAAATGCCTTCTCCCGCCACTTATGGACTCAATTTAAAAGCCTCATTTTAAAATATACATAATGAAAAATATACACTTTATCAGTCTAATTCTTGTAGGTCTGCTCTTTCTTTCCTGCGACAAAGACTTTGCCGAAATAAACGAAGACCCCAACCGTGTTGCAGAAATTAGCCCGGGAACCTTGTTAAACCCCATTATCTTTGGTTTGGCCGATCACAATTCAGACCGCAGTTGGGTAGTTACCTTTGATCTTATGCAGGTTTCACTTCCTTTCCCCAGCGTTTCCGGGGGGCTGCACCGCTACGATGTGAGCAATGCTGCGGGTAATTCCTCCTATTACTGGTATTATAGATGGCTCAACAACATCAACGAGATGCAAAAGGCCGCAGAAAAAGCCGAGGATGAAAACTATCTCGCCATTTCCCTTACTTTTAAGGCACTTTGCTATGCCAATCTTACCGATATATTTGGCCCTTTACCTATGAAGGAAGCTTCTCTCGCGGAAGAAGATGTTCTTTATCCCACCTTCGATTCCCAACAGGATATTTATGAGCAGATTTTGGCAGATTTGGAGCGTGCCAATACACTTTACAATACTGATGAACCAATGATATATTCTGCGGACATCCTTTTTGCTAACGATGTTGAAAAATGGCAAAGGTTCACAAATTCCCTTCACATGCGCTTATTGCTGAGGATTTCCAACCGTACCGAAACAAATGCATTTGAAAAACTGGCCAATATGATCGATAATCCATCAATATATCCCGTTTTTGAAAACACGGAAGAATCTGCAATTTTACAGGTGACTGGTGTTACGCCAAACGTTTCCCCGTGGGGAAGGCCTCAGGATTTCAACTTAAATCAAAAAATGGCCTCTTTTTTTGTGGATAACCTGAACACCTGGGAAGATCCCAGACGTCCCATTATTGAGACATTAGCCTACAAAGACACGCTGGCCATCGGTTATAAAGGTATTCCTAGCGCGTATAGCGGTCCAGAATCACAGTTTGATTATAGTGCCTCTTACCTGGATAATGAACAGGTAACAAACCCCATGGAAATTTTCCTCCTTACCTATGCCGAGGTTGAATTTATCAAAGCTGAAGTAGCCCAGCGCGGCTTTACTTCAGATGCGCAGGAGCATTATGAAAATGGAGTAAAAGCAGCAATCGAACAAATAGGTGCAGAAACCCCAGAAAATTATTTCGACAATATGAATACTGCTTATAACGGTTCTTTGTCCCAAATCATGTTGCAAAAATACTACGCGCTTTATTTTGTGGATTATCAGCAATGGTTTGAATACAGAAGGACGGGATTCCCCGAGCTACCAACCACTGAGGCCATGGAAAACAATGGAGTCATGCCGGCACGATTTCTTTATCCACAGGATGTACAGATCAACAACAGTGCAAATTATCAAAAAGCACTGGAACTTCTGGGCGGTCCAGATGATATCAATACAAAAGTATGGTGGGACAATTAAAGGAACACGCTCCCAAAAAAAAAGAAAGGTAAATCCCTTTTGAGAACTCCCATTAGGTAAAGAGATTATCACATAATACTGATTAATATCTTTACCTTCGAAGGGGATCGAATCTATTAGGAATATTCCTAATCAATAAATGAAATACTGTAAAAATGACCGCTATTTTAATGCAATTATTGTCAATTATAGTCAAAAATCGGGCTTTTTTAGCTGTTTTTTGTCTCATTTTTAGCGCTCAGATTTCCTTTGGCCAAAAAACCAATAGCCTTAAATCCCCTAATGGCACGATAAGCTTCACTTTTAAAATGGTAAAAGATGAAGCATTTTATACGGTTTCATACAAAGACACTCCTGTTATAGGCGACTCTAACCTGTCCTTAAATTTTGAGGAAGATGGCGCTTTACATGATTTGAACATAACAAAAGTTGCCAAAGATCGGGTGAAGGATTCTTATGACCTTATTGTGGGGAAAATCAAGACCGTTCAGAGCGATTATCGAGAACTCCGTATGGAACTCGAAGAACAGGAAGCGCCGAGAAGAAAAGTGATTTTTGTTGTGCGCGTATTTGATGATGGACTGGCTTTTAGATACGAATTTCCAGAACAAGAAAACTGGAAATCATTTGTGATGACAGATGAGCTCACCTCTTTTAATATTAGTAAGAACCCAACGGTCTATGCCTTATGGCGGGGTGATTACAATAATGATCACGAAGGCCTCTACAACATCACTCCTTTCAACGAAATAAAACAGGATACGCTGCTCGATATGCCGTCTCTCTTTAACTTTTCGGATGAAATCTATATGGCCATCACAGAGGCCAACCTCAGGGATTATGCCGGAATGTATCTTAAAAAGAAGGAAGGCAAACTCGTGAGCCAGCTTTCTCCATTACAAGGCCAAGTGAAAATCAAAGTCAAGGCCACTCTTCCCCATAAAAGTCCGTGGCGCGTAATCTTATTGAGCGATAAAATTGGTGATCTCATCGAAAGCAATATTATCACCAGTGTAAGCGACCCGCTGGAAATTGACGACACATCTTGGATCAAGCCAGGAAAAACCGATTTTCACTGGTGGAACGGCGATATCACCCCCGATACCACTTTCGCCCCCGGTGCCAATTTTGCGACCAACAAATATTATATAGATTTCTGTGCCGAAAACAACATCGATTATCATGCAGTGATCGGCTATGGCGGGTTTGCATGGTATAAAAGTGACGCCGACGGATATTCTTCAGTAGGGCCAAATACCGATGTGACCACGCCAGTAGGCACGCTGGATATGCAAAAAATCTGTGATTATGCAAAATCAAAGGGGGTTGGCATCGATGTTTGGATCAACTGGAAAGCACTTTATCCGCAGCTTGAAGAGGCCTTTACGCAGTACGAGAAGTGGGGGATCAAGGGTCTTATGGTAGATTTCATTAACCGCGATGATCAGGAAATGGTGCAAATAATGGAAGAGATTCTTAAAAGTGCCGCTAAACACAAACTGTATATTCAATTTCATGGTTCTTTTAAACCAGTGGGACTTCATCGCACCTATCCCAATGAATTTACACGTGAGGGAACCTATAATTATGAGCAGAATAAGTGGCGCTCTACACCAATTAGTGCAGAACATGACCTCAATATTGTATACACGCGAATGCTGGCCGGCCCTACGGATTATCACCTTGGGGGTTTCAGGGCGGTTGAGCCAGATGATTTTAAAACACAATATACCCGTCCGCTAATGGGCGGAACGCGCTGTCACATGATGGCAATGTATGTTGTTCTGGAAAGTTACCTTAGCATGGTAGCCGATTTTCCTAAAGCCTATGAAAATCAAGACGGTTTTGAATTTATAAAAGACGTTCCCACAAGTTGGGACAACACTCATTTCTGTCAGGGAAAACTGCAGGAATATGCTATTATTGCGCGAAAAAAGGCCGATAATTGGTACGTAGGGGGAATAAATAACAGTGTGGAACGCGAGATTGATTTCAGTTTTGATTTTTTAGATAACAATAAATCCTATAAAGTAACTTTGTATCAGGACGCGGCAAATGGTGCAATTACACCAAACGAACTTCAAAAAATAAACATTACTGTCAAAAAAGGCGAGCATAAAACTATAAAAATGGCAGCGGGCGGCGGAGTTGCCATGCGAATAATGCCCGCTCAATAATTTTAGAGCTACAAGCAACACTATTTAATTACGGAAATAAAAATTTATAATGAAAAAGTATATCTCCTTTGCCACAATTATCTGTATGGCAGCTACAACGACCATGATGGGACAATTTAACGATAATGTGGTGATCGCGCACCGTGGCGCCTGGAAGCAGGCAAATAATCCAGAAAATTCCATTGCCTCTCTCAACGCTGCCATTAAACTGGGCTGTCACGGCTCTGAGTTTGACGTGCACATGACCAAAGACAATATCCTGGTCGTAAACCATGATCCTGAATTTTATGGACTGGATATAGAATCTTGTACTTATGAAGAACTGCTGAAAAAAGAACATGTTAACGGCGAAAAAATACCCACTGCGGAAGCATATCTCAAAGAAGGGATGAAACAGGATAAAACAAAGCTCATCTTTGAGATCAAAACCGCCAAAGCTGGAAAGGACCGAACCTTGGAACTTACTAAAATGTCAGTTGAACTGGTTCATAAGTTGGGCGCCCAGAAATGGGTGGAATATATCTGCTTTGATTTTGACGCAGGTAAGTATGTACATGAACTTGATCCTAAGGCTAAAGTGGCCTACCTAAATGGTGATAAAACACCAAAAGAAGCTAAAGAAGCTGGTTACAGCGGTCTGGATTACCACTTCAGCGCGTATGAAAAAAACCCAAAATGGATCAAAGAAGCGCATGATATAGGACTCAGCATCAATGCATGGACGGTCAACGAACCAAAAGTGATGAAAAGCTTACTGGATCAAAATGTTGAATTTCTTACTACAAATGAGCCAGAAATGCTTTTCAAAATTCTTTCAGAACAAAAAGAAAAATAGATGATTTCACGTTTTAAGTTTATTTCTTTTCTTTTCACAATTCTTTTTTGCGGTATACTCCACGCGCAATCTTTTAAAAAAATCGCGCATTGGGAGGATGATATAAATGAGCGTTTAGAGCATTTTTTGAATGCCAGTCAAGTCAGGGAAGACCGGAAGGTAGCCGTTTTTGATTGCGATGGAACACTCTTTGGGCAATCACCCTATTACTTGGCCGACGAATCACTTTTAGCATATGCCGAGAAAAACTACGCCTCCAAAAATGATGAATTTTCAAAAAATAAAATGAAAATAATCGACACGCTTTTAAAAGGGGATAATGAGGGCACAGATTATGTAAGACGCAGGATAAACTTTCTTTCAGGACTGCGCGTAAAAGATGTAGAGGAAATAGGCGAGAACTGTTTTGAAGAAAAATACGCAAATAAATTCTATCCTGAAATGCAAGAACTTATTGCGAATTTAAAAGCATACGGTTTTGAGATATGGGTGCTTACCGCCTCACCCGAAATTTTATATCAATCCTTTGTAAGTGAAAATCTCGGGATTCCAAAAAATAGAATACTGGGGGTTAAATCCGTAATTAGCGGAAACAAAGTAACCAATCAAATAGTAAATCCAATCCCACAAAATTATGGGAAAGCCGAAGCGATTCAAACGTTTATAAAAACAAAGCCACTCTTTGTCGCCGGTAATAGCCGTGGCGATATGGAAATGATGCAGGAATCTGTAGGATTAAAACTTATTGTCAATCCTGACAATGAAAAGATATTTGATACTTCTGCCGGTGATTTGAGTGGCTATAATTTAAGATCCTACTGGGAAAAAGAAGGTGCTCTAATTGTAAACTGTGAAGATTCACCAGATAAAAAAATCAAATTCGCGGCTAAAAAATTAAAAGTAGCGCCCAATAAAGATTACCCAGCAGTCTATTCTTTTAAATAAGGTTTTAACAGCTCTGCCCACACCTGGTAGCCTTTCGCATTTAAATGAAGGCCCTCTTCGGTATATTTTGCGTCCAAACGATTGTTAGTATCAAGAAAATGATCGTGCAAATCAATAATTACAAGACCTTTTTCTTTCTTCAACCCTTTAAGAAAATTATTGATTTTTAAAATATGATCATCTTTCCCGTAATGATTTTTATATATCCCGAAGGATTCATTCACAGGTAAAATAGTTTGCACATAAACACGTGTTGCCGGACTTTCCTCTTTAATACGCCGAAGTATTTCTTTATAATTTTCTATGATTATTTCATCAGGAAAGTCCCGTGATATATCATTGATGCCAATAAGAATAAAGACTTTTTTGGGATTCCCTTCTGTGATCTCGTCCAGTCTTTCTAAAAGACCAAAAGTTGTATCTCCAGAAATCCCTCTGTTTCTGGCTGCCGGCAATTGCAATAGCTCATCCCAATGAGTCCTTGCTGTAATACTATTTCCTAGAAAAATTATATCCTCTTCTGCATTGGGATATGCTTCAAACTGATGTACTTGCTCATCATAAGTCTTCGGCCTATAAGCAGTATCAGCCACAGTTGTTTGGGCAGAAAAGTCTGTGGTCATAGCAATAACCAATAAAACGAATATCCAATTTTTCATACCTACTAATCAAGGGTTAAATATAAAAAAGCAGCCAGAGCCGCACCGAGTATCGGTCCAATAATAGGGATCCAGGAATAATTCCATCCACTGTCACCTTTCCCTTTAATAGGAAGAATGGCATGTATGATTCTCGGCCCCAGATCTCTTGCAGGATTGATGGCGTAGCCCGTAGTACCGCCCAGTGAAAGACCGATCCCCCAAACAACAAAAGCAACTGGTATCGCGCCGATGGAACCCAGTCCAACTATAGTGGTGTGAGTTCCATCGTCAATTTTTCCATCGGCAAAATAGAATACGCAGACCAGGAGTACAAATGTTCCCAAAACCTCACTCAAAAGATTTGTGAAATTATTTCTTATCGCTGGATCTGTACAAAAAACTGCCCTTTTTAATCCTTTATCTTCTGTTATATCAAAATGGTCTTTATATACAAGATAAACAAGGCTGGAACCTATCATGGCTCCAATAAACTGCGCCAGAACATAAGGGGCTACATCTTCCCATGGAAAACTCCCGGCAATGGCCAGTCCAATGGTAACTGCGGGGTTTAAATGTGCTCCGCTAATAGGACCAGCTACAACTACGCCGGCAAAAACGGCCAGCCCCCAAGCCGTTGTTATAATGATCCAACCTCCTCCATTACCCTTGGTCCCTTTCAAAATAGCGTTAGCCACTACTCCGCCACCAAGTAATATTAAAATTCCTGTTCCTAAAATTTCTGCTATAAATGGGGTCATAATTTATTTTTAAAGAGTTGTCCAATATTCTAAAGCTTTTATGGCACGATACCAGCCTTTAATTCCCTCTTCCACCGCGTTTTTATCTTTTTGGGGATGGAAGCGTTTATCCTCTTGCCACATTTCTTCAATCTCATCCCTACTGTCCCAATAACCAACGGCAAGTCCTGCAAGATAAGCAGCTCCCAAAGCGGTTGTTTCAATAATTTTTGGCCGTATAGTTGTCGAGTCCAAAACATCAGCCTGAAATTGCATTAGCGTGTCATTTACTGATGCTCCACCATCTACACGTAATTCTTTAATTTCAATATCAGAATCTGCATGCATAGCTTTTAAGATATCCATAGTTTGATAAGCAATTGCTTCAAGACTGGCTCTGGCGATGTGCGCATCAGTAGTACCTCTAGTTATTCCGAAGATAGTACCTTTTCCTTTTTGATTCCAATAAGGAGCTCCCAATCCTGCAAAAGCCGGTATAAAATAGACGCCATCTGTAGATTCTACAGACTCTGCCAAAGGCTCCACATCACCAGACCTTTTAATAATTCCAAGTCCGTCACGTAACCATTGTACTACAGCTCCTCCAATAAAAATACTCCCTTCCAACGCATATTCTGTTTTTCCATTAATTCTCCAGGCAACTGTGGTAAGGAGGTTATTTTTTGAGATTATCGGTTTTTCACCTATGTTCATCAGCATAAAACAACCCGTACCATACGTACTTTTCACCATACCTTTTTTAGTACACATTTGTCCAAAAAGTGCAGCCATCTGATCGCCTGCAATTCCTGCGATCGGAATTTTAGAAGCAAAAATAGTGGTTTTGGTATGTCCATATATTTCACTGGAATCTTTCACTTCTGGAAGCATACTTTTTGGAATATCAAACAATTCCAAAAGTTCATCGTCCCAGT
>JBBPYO010000261.1:0-3474 GCA_038199845.1 Flavobacteriales bacterium | reverse complement strand
TTTTCCCGAGCAGCAGGACCGTATCAGCGCAAAAGGTTTTTCCATGGGATATTTTGGCAGCGTGATCTTGCTTATCATTTGTCTCGCCATGATCATGTTTTATGATACGTTCGGCTTTGAAAGTGAAGATCTTCCCACCCGGCTTTCCTTTGTACTTACCGGGATCTGGTGGATCGGTTTTAGCCAGTATTCCTATTATTACCTTCCCAAAGGGAATTCAAAACAAAAACTGACCAAAAATGTCCTTTTCAACGGTTTTAAAGAACTGCGGAAAATCCTAGCCAAGATCAAGGCAGATAAATCCCTGCGAACTTATCTGAGTGCTTTTTTTATGTACAGTATGGCAGTACAGACTATTATGCTGGTCGCGGTTTACTTTGGAATTGAAGAACTGGACTGGGGCACGACCGACAGTACCACTGGATTGATCGTTAGTATTCTGCTTATACAGTTGGTGGCCATTCTCGGCGCTTGGGGAACCGCCAAAATCTCGGCACATTACGGCAATATTCAGACACTTATTGGGATTAATATCGTCTGGATTTTCATTTGTATTTATGCGTATACCATACATACGCCCATGGAATTTTATGTTACCGCCGCTTTTGTAGGACTTGTCATGGGCGGAATACAGTCACTTTCTCGAAGTACCTATTCTAAAATGATACCCGAAGGTGAAAAAGATACCGCCTCCTACTTTAGTTTTTATGATGTGGCCGAAAAAATTGGGATCGTCATTGGCATGTTCAGCTATGGTTTTGTGGCTCAACTCACCGGAAGTATCCGTTATGCGATTTTGTTTTTTATTGTTTTCTTTATCGCAGGATTAATTTTACTGTTTTTTGTACCGCGGAAGGTTGGCAATGAGCAGTAAACAATTAGCAATGAGCAATTAGCAATGAGCAGTGATCAGTAAACAGTAAAATGAAAAGTGTAAAGTAAAAACTCTTTATCTCAACAGAACCACTTTTTTCGCGAATTGAAATCAATACATTGGTTTAGAAAAATGGTCAAAAAGTGTGTAAAACAGACATTTTTAAGCTGAAATTGGCAATACTTTCTTACCTAAGATATTGTATAATGTAAACTTGTATATAGTATAATGTTTGTCAACGGAACCCAGTGTACATCATACAATATACATTTTACAACTTTTAAGCATTCTCCTTAAGCTGGCGCGAGTGTCCCACTCGTGCCTTTACTCCCTTTAATAGTCGCATTGAACCGTCGAAGTCGACAGTCTTAGAATATATATTCAATTGCAGTTAATTATATTGAACTTTCTTCACTTTTCTCACGCTGGTGCGAGTGTCCCACTCGTGCCTTTACTCCCTTTATTAGTCGCATTGAACCGTCGAGATCGACAGTCTTAGAATATATATTCAATTGCAGTTAATTACATTAAACTTTCTTCACTTTTCACTCCCTTTTCAATCTACATTATACAATCTACATTTTACATTTTACAATACAATGGTTGATATTTTGAGGATAAACAGAACAACAAAAACCTACAAGGAGGGCTGCGCCAACACCTTGCAGGTTACGTCTATTCAGTCTCAGTCGACAGTCTTAGAATCTACATTCAGTTGCAGTTCATTACATTGAACTTGCTTTTTTCTTTTTTCACTACTTTTTCAATCTACAACATACATTTTACAACTTTTACGCATTCTCAATCCTTAGAAATACTCCCAGAACCAACAACCTTACTATCCTCACGGGAAGGTTTTCCACTGTATTCAATATCGCCAGAACCTGCTACACGGGCTTTTAAGGTTCCGCCGTCACAATGGAGACTGATATCACCAGAACCGGCCACGCTTACATCGGCATCAGTCGCTTTGAGTTCGCCAGCGTGAATATCGCCGCTGCCGCTCAGGTTCAATTCAACTTCTTGGGTTTTCCCTTTTAAGGTAAGATCGCCCGAACCGCTCAAGCTGGCCTTTACGGTTGTTGCTTCAACCTCTAGAACAACATCGCCGCTTCCGGCAAGCGCCGTTGAAAAGGAAGTTGCTGTAATACGATCGCGGCTTACCACATCGCCGGAGCCCGAAAGATTGACCTCATCGAGATCTTTAAAAGGAACTGTGATCGTGATCATATTGTTATTACTGGGCTGCAAGTTGACCCCATTTTCGGTTTTGATATCAAGCACATTTCCCCGTACTTCAGTGATCACGTGATCCAGCAGGTTGCTTTCGCCTTCCAACTCTATTTTGCCCTCTTCCCCGGCAACCAGAAATACATCAAAGAATCCCGAGACATGCACCGCATCATACGTTTTAAGATCTCTGGTAATCTGGGTCATATTTCCATCTCCTTTTACTTTTTTTGAGCCCCATTGCGCATTTACGCTGGTGGAAATACCGATAATAGCGAGAATAAGAAGTAGTTTTTTCATGATTTTAAGCTGTTTTTTGATGATTTTTAGATTGTTTTAATTGATTTTTAATTGATTTTAGTTTTTTTCAAAAGTCACTCCGCCGTATTCTGAACTGATATTTACGGTATTCTGGGCACTTGATCCACCATAATTTCCTTGATAATATTTATCTGAAGATTCTATCCGTTTGGTGATCATTTCAAAATCATCCTCTCCAGAAAGCCCAGCATACTCTAATGAAATGGTGAAGTTGAAATGATAATCTGGCGCATAACCCAATCGGATGCCAGCATAATCTGTCTGTATGCTCACATCGCCTGCGTCTGCCGTGAGTTGCTCTATTTTAATGGAACCGTAATCTGCGTTTAGGTCGACATTGCCGCTCACGCTGCCCAAACGAAGGGAAAGATAATCGCCGCGCCCTTTAATAGAACCGATCTGATCTGCGGATAAATTGCCATAATCACAGGCAAAATTGAGCGTTTTTATGGCTTTAAAGATCGATTTTGTATAATCGGCATTCAGCTCAATATTTTCGGCTTTTTCGAGTGTAAACGTGGAATAATCTGCATTGATCTTGCCGCTTTTCATATAACCAATGGTGGAATTATTAGTATAATCGAAACTGAGAAAATTGTTATCTGCCAAGAGTTCGCCAAGTTCCATGCGTCCATAATCACAAGATATAGTTGCCCTTCCTTTGAGTTTATTGAGATAAATTCCGCCGTAATCATTATTGAGGTCTACCGCATTGGTAACCGGCATTTTTACTATATAATTGATCTCCATATTCACATTATTGTTTGAATTACCAGAGGTCCAGCTGCTCCACCAGGATTTATTTTCCTTATTGATTTGGGTTTCAGCGGTTACCATTTGCGGGCTGGCGTCAAAACTTACGTCTATCTCATTAAGTTGTTTGGCCACTTTTTCCTCGTCATTCCCATTGGTGGTGATGATTACCGTAATTTCAACACGGTTTTCGTTCCAGGATGTGATTTTAAGATTTCCGTAGCTATTGGTGATTTTCAACAGCGCATCGGCATTTACATTGTATTCCTTTTTTATGGTTTTTTCCTTTGTATAGC
>JBBPYO010000260.1:0-4089 GCA_038199845.1 Flavobacteriales bacterium | reverse complement strand
TTTCTTGATGTTTCAAAACAGACAAACGGAGATTCTTGAAATGGTTATCCGTTTCTTTAGTTTTTTCACCATTTTAACCAATATTTTGGTGACATTATATTTCACGGCATCTGCGTTCAAATTAAAAAAAATTCCGCATAAATGGCTCTTATCCAAAGGAACATTTACAGCCATCACCGCATTTATAATTATAGTTGGGTTGGTTTATCAAGTAGCGCTGAGAAAAATATGGAATCCAACTGGTCTTCAATACATCGTAGATGAATTATTGCATACCATTATCCCTTTGTTTATGCTTGGATATTGGTTTTTTAACATCAAAAAGGATGATTTACAGCTAAAGCCGGTTGTTAGTTGGTTACTATATCCTATTTTTTATATTACATTTATTCTGATCAGAGGACATTTCGCTGGATATTTTCCATACCCATTTTTAAATATAATTGAGATTGGATATGAAAAAACAGCAATAAATATTGCAATTGTTTTTGGAACAACTTTAGTAATTTTAATAGGCTTAATATGGATAGGAAAGATAATTGTACAAAAACGAACTAAAACCATCTGATTATGAAAACAAAAACCACATTACTGATTGCCATGTTTGCCTTCATTATTATCTCTTGTGCTACCAAAAAGAATGTTGATAATGAAAAACTCTACAGCACAAATTGGGAACTGGAATATATTTCTGGACCACGTATTGCCTTTAATGGTTTATATCCCGACAAAAAACCTACTATCATTTTTGATAAAACAACAAAAAAAGTTACTGGAAATAATAGTTGCAATGGCTATTCTGCAGATTATACCTTAATCGATAATTCTATGTCTTTTGGAGAACCTGGACCAACTACAATGATGTTTTGTGGAGAAGGAGAAAAAGTGTTTTTGAATATGATGAAAAAAATAAACAAATACAGCTTTGACCAAGACGGAAAATTAAACCTTATGATAGATGATGTATCTGTGATGCGATTTAAAGCGGCTGAAAACCAATGAAAATAATTATAAAAATAGGTGCTTTATGTTTTTTGTTTTTGTGTCTTTCTTGCCTGGAGAAAAGAAAGACACAATCTACACAAAGCAATGGAATAAAAATAAGTGATTCAGCTCTATCAAATCAGGCAACGGTTCGCAAAAACCCACTTAATAATTTGACTACTGCTTATTTTAGAGCCACTGGAACAGAACCTTTTTGGAGCTTGGAACTATCTGAAGAAAAAATTATCCTGAAAACGACGACAGATTCTATAATTACACCGTACACAGAACCTTTACAGGTTATGGACAGTAATGTGAAAATCTATAAAATACAAACCGAATCCGCCCAACTCAATATTCAAATTACCCAATTAGAATGTACAAATGCCATGTCTGGCAGCTTGTCGCCATATACCGTTTCTATAGAATATAAAAATAATACCGACCCATCACTACATAAAATAGAAGGTTGTGGTGCTTATATAACCGATTACCGTTTACACGATATTTGGGTGCTGGAAAAGCTATATGGAAAAAATATAGACAAAGCAAATTTCAAAACTGATTTACCTCTAATGGAAATCAACAGCACAACAAATACAATTACAGGTTTTGCAGGTTGTAACAAAATGAACGGAAAACTGTTTTTCGAAAATGGATTGTTACGATTTACGGACATTACAACGACTAAAATGATGTGTGACAAAAGCAATAAGGAAAACGAATTTTTAAAAGCATTACAAAGTGCGACCACTTATAAAATAGAAAACAATCGCCTGTCACTTTCCAATCCATCAAAAGAATTATTAATATTCAAAAAAATAGATTAAACATTAACTTTAAAACAAAAAAATATGAAAAAATTAGCTTTATTAACGTTTGCAATAGTTACGCTGGTAGCTTGTAAAAATAGCACAAAAATAGAAAACCAATCGGTCACAAAAGATGAAAATCCGGTTGAGAAATCATCTGAAAAACGGATTTTAGAAACAGGTTGTTATGAGTACAATAGCGATGGTAACAACATTAAAATGAAAATTACCGAAGTAGATGAAAACGTATCGGGAGACCTTAACATTGCTTATGCCGAAAAAGACACCAATGAAGGAAAATTCGTTGGCAAACTGAATGGAGACAAGCTTATTGGAACATACACTTTTAATGCTGAAGGATCAGAAAGTTCAAGGGAGATGGCATTTTTAGTTGAAGGCAACAAGCTCATCGAAGGATTTGGGGATTTGAATGAAGATGGCACAAAATTTAGGGATGTGAACACCATTAAATACAATTCCACAATGCCTCTAACAAAAGTAGATTGCGATAAATGAAGAGCTGAGTGTTTGTTTGTAAACGGTCAATCATTTTCCGAGTTAGAACAGACCTGTTTAGAATTAACTACCCTAAACACTAAACTAAACCCTTTGAAAGATGGAGCGATAACCAAAGGCGAAATCGCTTATGTGTTATTTGGAAACGAGAATAAATTGGCAGAGGTCTTCTTTCCTCTTAAAAACAAGGGCATCGTTTTAACAAAAACGGCCGAAGGTAATTGGAGTAATACAGATTACAAACTGATTGCCTGGAAGGGCTACGTCATTCAAAAAAACGGAATTGCTATTTTTGGTGGAGAGTAGAATCAGTAATAAACTATATGTATATCTGTTATTAGTCCTAAAAGAATTTCTGACAATACTACAACTGCCTACTCATATTGGCCAGCAGATGCGATCCGTTAGAAAAACGCCCAGAAACCTATAAAAACGGCTTAATTTGAGGTAAAAATGATATAATAAGAAGATAAATCGCTCAAAGAATTTAAACGTATAATACCATTTAAGTCCTAAGATTAATTAAAAGCAACACTTTTCAAAGAAAATGAATTACGCGTTAGGGATTGAAGTGAAAATCCTTTTTGCCCTTCGCAAAAAGATTGCAACGGAAAGCCCGACCCGCAGGGAAACGCCCAGAAACAACTAAAATTAAAAACATATCTAAAATCAGCGTTAGGGATGGAAGTGAAAATCCTTTTTGCCCTTCGCAAAAAGATTGCAACGGAAAGCCGGACCCGCAGGGGAACGCCCAGAAACAACTAAAATTAAAAACATATCTAAAATCCGCGTTAGGGATTGAAGTGGAAATCCTTTTTGCCCTTCGCAAAAAGATTGCAATGTAAAGCCCGACCCGCAGGGAAACGCCCAGAAACAGATTGAAATAGTCAAAAAATAACAATCTAATTTATTAGGACACTTTGCGGATATTCAAATAAACTATCCATTAATGCACCATTTCACTTAAACAATAAGAACTTCTTTGATAAATTGAAACGATGAAATTAACCATTTTATTCATATCTGTTTCCTTCATAATATTGAAAGCAAATAGCCAAGAACTACCAGCAACGGAATTAAAAACATTGTCCCAACGTTGGGAATTGAATAAAGAAGATAAAAAAGGAACTTTCAGGTTAGTTTCCTATAAACCGTTTTACGTAACAGCAGGCAGACGGACGAATAATCCCAATGAACAACCCTATAGTGAAAATCCAGATTATAGTTTAACTGAATCTAAACCGTATAATAATTACGAAGCCCGATTTCAGTTGAGTTTTAAAACCAAAGTTTTAGAATCCTTTTTGTTCGGGTATGGTGATTTGTGGGTTGGTTATACACAAGTTGCTCATTGGCAGATATATAACACGGAGCTTTCAAGACCCTTTAGAGAACTAAATTACGAGCCTGAGCTAATACTAAATTTCCCTTTGAATTTTAAGTTTTTAGGATTTGATTTCCGAATGGTTGGTGTAGGTTTTAATCATCAATCCAATGGAAGAGATTTACCTAGATCAAGAAGCTGGAACAGAATTATGTTTAATATCGCAATGGAAAGAAAAAATCTGCTGATTAACTTAAAACCATGGATAAGGCTAAAAGATGACGTTGATGAAAATCCTTTGATCACTACGTATATAGGACGTGCGGAAGCTTTTGCTACTTACAAACTAAAGAAACATATTTTTCACGTTATTGCAACCAATTCTCTATCCTTTGATGAGAATCATGGCAGTATACAATTCAACTACATCTATCCACTGAAGGCAAATATTAA
>JBBPYO010000259.1:0-4358 GCA_038199845.1 Flavobacteriales bacterium | reverse complement strand
TCAGCCTGAGCCCTTCGACAAGCTCAGGACAGGCTAAAGTCGAAGGTTAGACAAAAACGTTTCGACTGCGCTCAACGTGACATTTGAATACTCATTTAAACTTACTTGAAATCAAACGGAAATACAAATCACTTTTTATAAAAATGCATTTCATCAATGTATTTCCAGACTTTTTCGGGCAATAAAGGCTTGCAGTTTTTACCTTCAGCGATCGCTTTTCTAATAAAGGTTGAGGATATTTCGACGATCGGGGCATCAATCACTTGTATTTTTTCGTGATCTTTAAATTGATGTTCTACCGCACCATCTGATATTCTGGGATAGACAAAAATCTCGTGGTTTTCTAAAATAACCTCGTAATTTTTCCACTTGTGGAGACTTTTGAGATTATCCTCACCCATAATAGGGCAAAATTGGTAATCAGGATATTTTTCCTGCAAATGGATAAGCGTATTTACGGTAAAGTTGGGCTGTGGAAGGTTAAATTCTATCGTGCTGGCCTCAAGTTTGGGATAACCCTCTAGCGCTTCCAGCACCATTTGATGCCGGTGATGATCATTTAGTAAGCTGCTTTTTTTCTTAAAAGGATTATGCGGGGTGATAACGAGCCACACTTTATCGAGATCACCGTATTCTGCAATGTGATTGGCGATGATCAAATGCCCAATGTGAATTGGGTTAAAAGTGCCAAAATAAAGACCGATTTTCATAGTAAACGGGCTGTTTTTATTCTTGATCTTTTGTATTACTCACAAAATTCGCCACCAGCGTGTAGGCTTCTTCTAAGGCGTCTTCTAATTTATTGTTGAGTATAATATGGTCAAATTGTGGTGCGGTGGCGAGTTCTATACTGGCCTTAGCCACGCGCATATTAATACGCTCATCATTTTCGGTCTTTCTTTTTTTGAGCCTGATCTTCAACTCTTCTATGCTGGGAGGTTTTACAAAAACCGCCAAGGTACGCTCGGGATATATTTTTTTAATGTCAAGACCGCCCACTACGTCTATGTCAAAAATCACGTTTTTGCCGCTTTTCCAGATACGTTCCACCTCACTTTTTAAAGTTCCGTAGAAATTGTCGCGGTAAACTTCTTCCCATTCCAAGAATTCTTCGGCTTTAATACGGCGCTTGAATTCTTTAAGATCTAAAAAATAATAATCAACACCATCTTTTTCCTCGGGCCGCGGATCGCGCGATGCCGCGGAAATGCTAAAGTCTAATTTTAGTTCCTTTTTTGCCAATAAATGACGTACAATGGTGGTTTTTCCGCTTCCGGAAGGGGCCGAAAATACGATGAGCTTTCCTTCTTGATGCATTAAAGTACGTTTAAAAGTTGCTCTTTTATCTTCTCGAGTTCGTCCTTCATGCGTACAACGACCTGTTGCATGGGTGCATAGTTAGATTTTGATCCTATAGTATTAATCTCGCGACCTATTTCCTGACCTATGAAAGCCAACTTCTTACCATTTGATTCGCCGGCATTGAGTGATTTGCTAAAATAATCCAGGTGATTTGCGAGCCTTACTTTTTCTTCTGTAATGTCATATTTTTCAAGATAGTAGGTGAGTTCCTGTTCAAAACGGTTCTCATCAACTTCTGCCTTAAGATCGGTTACGCTCTTAAGAAGACGTTCTCTCACACCTTCCATGCGCTCAGGATCAATGGCTTCTACTTCCTCAAGGTAATCGCCTATGTTTTTTATGCGAAGCTCAAAATCTTCCCGAAGTGCGCGACCCTCGTCTATACGATATTTGTTGATTGACTCAAGTGCCTGGTCAAGACCGTGCAAAATGGCATCATATTCTTCCTCGTCGATGGCATCGCGTTCTGTATTGAGCGTATCAGGAAGACGAATGGCCATTTTAAGGAATTCGATATTATTGACATCATTTGTATTAACCACTTTGGCAAGCTGTTTCATATATTGCTTGACAACGGCTTCGTTTATAGATGCATTGGTCTCTTCTCCATTCAATTCCACAAAAAGGCTGAAATCTACTTTACCGCGTTCTAACGACTTTGCAATTATATTGCGCATTTCGAGCTCTTTTTCCCTGTAATAAGACGGAATACGAGCGTTAAGATCGAGATTTTTGCTGTTGAGCGATTTTACCTCAATGGTTATTTTTTTTGATGGCAGTTGAGAAATGGATTTCCCGTAGCCGGTCATCGACTTTATCATAGGCTTAATTAAGCGGTAAATATAAGGAAACTTGTCAAGGCCTATTTACGGTTACCGATGCTAATTTAATGGAAGCAGTATATTTACTACTTTTCCACCTATTTTTAAAATGAAGAAACCCCGAATTAACGGGGTTTTTAGGGTATTTAATCGCTAGATATGATTAAAACTTATGCAACTAGCAATTTATATGATTCACGGGATTGCGGTGAACTGCATAACTATAGTTCCTTAATTTTGATATTTCTATAAGAAACCGCATTGCCGTGATCCTGAAGAGCGATCTTACCCGCTTTGGCTTCACCGAAATTTTCCCAATCTGCAAATTTCGATTTAGAGATCATTTCTTTCCATTTTTCTCCTTCTACGGGGAATTCCACAATTTGAGTTCCATTAAGTGTTACCATCCCTATATTTTTTTTGTGATTTATGGTGATGGTCATCGTATTCCACTCGCCAGCGGGATTTACGACATTTTCACTGGGGGGAACCATATCATAAAGGGCACCGGCTTGATGCGTGGTTCCAGCTTTTGCATCCGGATGACGCTCATTATCGAGTACTTGTATTTCTGGACCGGTTGCGTAAGGTTCGCTGTATTTTTTGTCTTCATCTACAGCATAGAGCACACCACTATTACCACCTTCTGAAATATTCCACTCTAGGGAAAGTTCAAAATCAGTATACTCTTTATCGGTAATTAAATTTTCTGAACCAGAACGGTTTTCGGTTGGTGTAAGTACAAGCGCATTGTCTTTAATGGTCCATTGTGTAGGTTTATCGCCATTATATGCATGCCACCCATCCATGTTTTTTCCATCAAAAAGTGTTTCCCAATCACCTTGATCACTTGTCATAGCATTGTCGTCCATAGCAGTGGTTTCACTCATGGGGACATTTTCATCCTTGTTTTTGTCGTCTTTGCAGCTTAAAAGGCTCATTGCGGCCAGTGCGCATACGGTTACTGTGTATTTCATGGTTATGGTTGTTTTAAATTCCTAATATTTTTTTAAGTCGGTCTTCGTTTATTTCTGCTCCTGCGAAATCATCAAAAGCCTTTTCGGTTGCTTCAATAATATGATCTGAGATGAAAGGAGCTCCTTCACGGGCGCCCTGTTCTGGGGATTTTATGCAGCATTCCCATTCCATCACTGCCCAGACGTCGCAACCGTATTCCGTTAATTTGGAGAAAATGGATTTGAAATCCACTTGGCCATCGCCAAGGCTACGATATCTTCCTGCCCGGTCGCGCCAGTCGCCGTAACCACCAAATGCGCCTTTTTTCCCAGTAGGGTTAAATTCAGCATCCTTAACGTGGAACATTTTTATAAATTCATGATAATAATCTATGTACTGTACATAATCGAGTTGCTGCAGCACAAAATGGCTGGGATCATAGAGAATATTCACGCGTTTGTGATTTCCAGTCGCTTCGCGGAAACGTTCAAAAGTCACTCCATCGTGCACATCTTCGCCGGGATGCACTTCATAACAAAGATCTACGTCTTGATCCTCAAAAACATCCAGAATAGGTTTCCAGCGGTTGGCAAGCTCTTTAAAACCCATTTCCACAAGTCCAGGCGGGCGCTGTGGCCACGGGTGCCATGTGTGCCATAAAAGTGCGCCACTAAAGGTGCCGTGAACATTAATACCCAGATTCCGACTCGCTTTTGCCGAATATTTAAGCTGATTTACGGCCCATTCAGTCCGTTTTTTAGGGTTGTTTTTACATTCGTCTGGTGCAAAATTATCAAACATCAAATCATACGCAGGATGAACGGCGACAAGTTGCCCTTGCAAATGCGAACATAATTCTGTAATCTCCAAACCGTAACTCTGTACTTTACCTTTAAGCTCGTCTGCGTAAGTTTTACTTTCTGCGGCTTTTTTAAGATCTATAAGACGGGTTTCCCAAGTGGGAATCTGGATACCTTTGTAACCCAGATGGCTTGCCCATTTGCATAGGCCATCGAGAGAATTGAATGGCGGTTTGTCATCCATAAACTGTGCGAGGAATACTGCAGGGCCTTTTATTGTTTTCATGTTATTTAAGTTTGAGTTCTTAATTTTGGCGAAAATACTCCCTTCACCGAATTTTAAGAAATTACATTTTTTAAAGAACTTTTCCAAAGTTTTGAACTTTGGAAAAGTTGAAGGTAAACAAAGGATTAGAAC